>NZ_JBHJQI010000069.1:0-44293 GCF_042262805.1 Streptomyces sp. NPDC056361 | reverse complement strand
GCAGTAGAAGGTCCGCAATCTGAGCCCCACCCATCACACCTGAAAGCTGCCCAACAACCCCCAAAATAGCGACAGAGCCCGGAAAGTGAGCCAGAACCCGTTCTCGTGAACAAAGCCAACTTCTGACATGCCGGAGGCGCTCCTTGGCTTTTCGTACCTCGCTCACCTACTCCAGGTATGCGCCGGCGAAGACACCGTCGAAGCCGAGTGCGATGAGGCCCTGCTCGACGCTGGGGTAGGTCGTGCCCTGCGGGCTTCCGATCAGGGTGTCGAAGTCGGCGCGGCTGATCTCGGGTTCGGGCCATTGGCGGCTGCAGCGGCAGCGGACCCAGACGGTGCGGCCGTGGTTGATGAGCAGCCAGTCACGTTGGGCTCGGCAGGCCGAGCACCTGGTTGGGATGCCGCCGAGGGTCACCTCGCCGGGGTGGCCGAGGCAGCGTGTGGCGCTGGGGCCACTGGGCTGCTGCGTCTCGTATTCGAGTTGCAGCAGGGGGTTGGTGCCGGCGGGGAGGACGGGCAGCTCGGGTGCGGGCGCTGCGGTGTGGTCGTTGGTTCTGAGCACGAGCGTCATCTCCCGGTCGTGGGCTTTCTTTTTCATCCGTAACAGGCGGTGGAAGCCGCTGTCCAGGGCATTCATGGTCTCCGGCTGGCGGCTGACGAGGCTGTTGGAGTCCAGTCATCGGCGCGGCGGGCGATTGCGCGGGGAGGCGGGGCGAGCGGGCGCCGGGGGCGCCTTCTTGAGTTCGCTGGTGAGGTTGGTCGACGTCTTGGCGGTACGGCTGCCGGCCGACGTGCGGCGGGGAGCTTCGCCAGGGTGTGCGGGAAGGTGGGCGAGGCGGCGCAGGCGCCAGACCAGGACGTCGTTGACGTCCGCGGCGGTGTCGAGTTCGCGCATGTCAATGGCCTGCTGGAGGAGGGTCTCGGGGTCGTGTCCCGCTTCTTCGGCCTGGGCGAGGGTGGCGGCCAGAGCGTCGGTCGTTGCCGAAGCGCCGTCTGCTCGTGTGCCCTGTTCCGGCAGGGCTGTTCGGATGGTGGCCTCGTACTTCCGGCGTTCGGCCTCGGGCAGGGCACGGCCTTGCTCGTGGAGCGCTCGCATGGGGGTGGCGGCGGCTTGGTGGTAGGCGGTGCGGAGGTGTTCGGCGGTCTGTCGGGAGGCGTGGGCCTGCTGGGCGTGACCGCGAGCGGAGTGCCAGCGGGCGGCGGCGAGGGTGACCAGGACCAGGGTGGAGACGAGCATGGCGGTGGTGCCGCCGTCCTCGCCCCGGCCAAGCGCGCCGCCGGCCTGGATGATGCCTCGGGCGGCGGAGCGGATCGCCCGGTTGTCGGCGCGCTCGGCTCGGACGTGGCTGCGGGTCGCGCGTTCGAAGGTTCGGGCGGCGGCGGCCAGCTCGGCGCGGGTGGCGGCCGGGGAGGTCTGGGCGATGGCGTCCAGGAGCTCTCCGACGCCAACGAGTTGGGCGGCGGCTTCGTCGTCGTCGCGGTCAAGGAGGACGGCGGCCTGCTCGGCGGTGCCGGTGGCGCTGCGTCGGGCTCGGGCGGGCGGGGACCAGCCCGGCAGGCCCTTGGCAGCGGGGGGCGTTGCCTGGTCGACGGCGCCGTCGACCAGGCGCTGGCGGATCTTCGGGAGGGACAGGTCGGGGGCCAGCTTGGAGCCGGGGTACCAGATCGGTTCGCCGTGGCGGTTGCGGTCGCCGGGGAGTGCGACGTTGTAACCGAGGGCGTCGCCGGAGGGAGCGGTCCGCGTCTTCACGCGGAGGCCCGCATCGCGGAGGCGGGTGAAGAACTCCCCTTCGGTGGCGGCGCCGGCGAGGGCCTGACGGACGGCTTCGCGGAGGGTCTCACGTGGGGCTTCGGTCCGTCCGGTGCGCTCGGCCTTGAAGCGTTCGGCGCTGGTGGGGGTCTTGGCTCCGGTGCCGTCGCCGGGCTTGAGTCGGCGCAGGCCCATCTCCTTCTCGATGCGGCGGCATTCGGCCTGGGCCTTTTTGAAGTCGTAGTTCATCCGGGGGCGGCGCAGGTCTCCTCGGACCATGGTGGCCAGGATGTGGATGTGGTTGTCGGCGTGGCGTACGGCGACCCAGCGGCAGCCGTCCGGGTCGTCTTCGGGGGCGAGGTTGACGGCGTGGACCAGGCGGCGGGCGACGGTGTTCCACTCGGCGTCGGTCAGGGTCCGGTCGCCGGGGTCGGTTCGGACCGAGCAGTGCCAGACGTGTTCGGTCGGGGCCTTGTCGCCGGCCTGTTTGACGCGCAGGTCGAGTGCGGCGGCGAGGCGGGCGAGGGTGACCTTCGGGTCGGGGTCGGGGCTGGTGTCGCGTCCGGGGTCGGGGGCGAAGCCGTCCCAGCTCCCGACGAGGTGGGGGTCGATGTGCTCGTCGCGTTTGCCGGGGCCGTACAGGTAGACGAGCAGGCCGTGGGTCCGGGAGCCGCGCCGGATCTTGGGGACCATCAGCTTCGCCTCCTCACCAGGACGTCGGCTGCGTCGTCGACGCGGGCCATGAGCCGGGTCAGGGCCGTGAGGGCGAGGCCGAGTTCGCCGGGGCGGGGCTGTCCGCCAGCGTTGTGGACGTAGGCGATCTGGTTGATGTTGTTGCCGATCCGGGCCAGGGCGGTGCGCAAGGCGGCCAGCTCGTCGATGGCGGTGTCGATTTGTTCGTTGGTGTGCAGGACGGTCGAACCGCGGGCGGCTGCGAGGCCGGCGGCGGCAAGGAATCGGGCGACGGTGACGTTGCGCTGCGCGGCGGCGGCAGCGATCTCGGCCTTCTCGGTGTCGGAGAGACGGGTAGTCGTCTTACGGGTGCGCTCGCTCGGGTTGCGGCTGCGGCGGCGCGGCTTGCGGTCGGGGAAGGCGGACGTGCTCGAGCTCGGCTGCTCGCGGTCGGCGGTGTCGTCTGCTTCTCCCCCAGTGACCGGCGCCCCCTGGTGCCGGGTGCCCGGCTGGTCCCCGTGCGCCCTCGCTCGGGGACCAGCCGGGCTTCCGTCGCCCTCCGGGGCGGGGGCAAGTGCGTGCGACGGGCCGTAGGACCGTCGTATGCGACAACTTGCTCCGCCGGGAGCCGACGTGGAGTCACGCTGCTCTCCAGCCGTGGTCATCGCCGGGTCGTCGGTGGTCACCGGCTCGTCTCGGGGTTCTGCTGCTGGATTTCTCGGACGAGTTCCTCGATCCAGTCCATGGCGAAGACCGGGTGGTGGAGGGTCCAGGGACGACCGTGCTGCTCGCGATGCACGATCCAGGTGCCGTCGGGGCCAGACTGGGCGTGGCGGAGGCGGCCGCGCTGGTGCAGGACGGTCAGCCAGGAGTCGACCTCGGCGGGGGTGGCCGGGTGGGTGCGCACGGGGGGGGCGTTCTCCGCTTCGTTCGAGGGCATGCGGGTGTGGTGTCCGGGAGCGGGTGACCGGCTCGGTCACCCGCTCCCGGCTGTCCGGTCAGTTCCGGGCAGAAGTGACCGGCTGACCGTACTGCTCGCGGAGCTGGACCATCAGGGCGGTCAGGGTGTCACTGGACAGGGGGATCTGCTGACCGCGGATCGCCTGGGCGACCACCTTGCGGGTCAGCTTGTCCTCGGCCCTGACCGCTGACCGGGCGATCTGCAGCAGCTCCTCGGTGTCCGGGTCGGACCGCCGGGCACCCGATGTCCGAGCTTCCCGGTCAGTGACCGGGAAGCCGGTGACCGGCGGCTCGGTGTTCGACTGTCCGGGCTGGTCAGAGCCCTTGTCCGGGTGACCGGGGTGACCGGTGACCGGCGGCGGAGTGACCGGAAGGCCGGTGAACAGGTCACCGCTGTCCGCGGGGGCGCTGTCCCCGGTCGGCGGCTGGGGCACGGGTGTCCACTTGTCCGGGGACAGCGGCGGTCGGCCGGCCGGGTCAGTGGCCGGCAGCCCGGACTGCGGTCGCTGACCGACTCGGTCGGCCCGGGTGACCTCGATGCCGTCGGGCCGGTCGCCCTGACCGAGGTCACCGGTCTGACCGAGGTCCTCGTGGTCACCGTCATTGACCGGCTTTCGGGCAATGAGGATGTAGAGGTGGACGGCACCGGCCAGGGCGAGCGGGGCGATGGTGGACAGCACCGCGACCACCGCGTCGCCGAGCCGGAGCCCGATGTCGGCGACCGCTTGCTCGTTGAGGCGCACCGCATGGAGTGCGTTGGCCCAGATGCTGGCGGCGGTAGCCGTGCCGAAGAGCGTCCAGACGTAGAGCCGAGCGCGCAGGGGTGCGTCGCGGAGGACGAGGAGAGCTCGGATGCCGTAGGCGATGAACCCATCGATCACCAGCGGAAAGAGGTAGGTCAGGAAGCCTCGGATGTGGATGGCGACGGCCATCTGTTGGAGGGCGTCGTACGACAGGGCGCAGCCCGCGCCGCCCAGGGCGATGACGGCCGCTCGGTCCCAGCCGGATATGTGCGCCGTCTTCGGCGCGGCCGTAGCCATCACGCCGCTGTCCCGAAGTCGTCGCGGCCCAGGTGCTCGCCGCTGGCCTCCGATGGCGTGGTGGTCGTCTCGGGCTGGTTCAGTTCTCGGTGGCTCAGGGCGTGGCGGTGTTCGCGGTAGAGCTTCTGGGCGTGTTCCTCGGTGATCTTCAGGAGCCAGGCGAGGCGCTGTTCGGTCACTCCGTGGCGGTAGGCGGCGCGGATGACCGCCCGGCGCTCGGCCTTGGTGAGGTGGACGTCGCGTCCGGCGATGGTGTCGTTGACGCGACTGTAGTCAAGGCGGTGGGCAATCCTCTCGTGCAGGGGCTCGCGCTCCTCCTCGGTCAGTCCGCCTCGGATGCCGTCGGTGTCGTTGCCTTCCAGGGCGGCGTCCAGGCAGGTGCGGCGGACCGGGCACTGGCGGCACAGCGCCTTCGCGGTGGTGATCTTGTCGGTCTCGTCGGGGGCCGGGAAGAAGGTCTCGGGGTCCACCGGGTTGTACTCGGTGCTCTGGCAGACGGCATCGGCCTGCCAGGTGTGGTCGCCGAGCGACCGGTGGCGGGCAGGGCGGATCGTCGTGCTGGTCATGCGGGGTACTCCGATCGCTCTCCGCGCGCAAAGGCGTCGGCGGAGAGGTGCGCTGGGTCGGGGAAGTGCTCGGGCGGCGCGCAGGGGGCGCGGCCCGGTGTGGTGGCCTGGGAGGTCAGGCTGCGAGGCGGTGCCGTCTGCGGTCGACCTGCTCGAACGTGACCTGGGTGGTCATCTGTGCGAGCCGAGAGGTGACACGGTCACCGAGGTGGGCCCGGAGGTCCCTGATCGCGAGGTTGGTGGTGATCAGGGTCGGAAGCTCGTAGTTGTAGCGGCGGTTGATCAGCCGGTACGTCACTTCCTCGGTCCAGTCGCTGGCCTTGGCCGCGCCGAGGTCGTCGATGATCAGCAGGGGGCAGCGGCTGATGGCGGCCAGATCCCGCTCGCTGTCGACGCCAGGCCGGGGCCGGAGGCCGGCGTACAGGTCGGCGGCGGTGGTCGCGCGCCAGCGCACGCCGACCCCGCTCTGCACCAGCCGCCGGACAGCGCCGTACGCCTGGTGCGTCTTGCCCGCGCCGACGACGCCGGCCATCAGCAGGCTGGGTCCGGTGGTGACCTGCCGCCTGGCTCCCTGGTTGGGGGCGACGGCGGCCTCGGCGACGGTCCGGACCCAGGCCAGGACCTCGGGGTGGTCGGCGACGGCGGCCCGGTAGCGCGGGGGCATCCCGGCCGACAGTGCCTCTAGCGGGGAGAAGGACTCAGACCCCTCGGCCGATGCCGCGGCAGTGGCGGGATGGATGTTGCGGGCGGCCAGGATTCGAGCCATCCGGTCCAGGGTGCCCTCGCCAAGGGTCTGCGGTTCGCGGTGACGGGTGCGCATCACAGCTCCTCGGCGTAGGCGGCAGCGGCGTTGGTCGGGTTCGTCCATGCCAGGTGGGCGGGCACGCTAGGCCGGATTACCGGCCGCGCCAAACCGCCGGAGCCTGCGTTCATGGCTTCGTTGACCATGCTGGTCAACACGCTCGGGTGCTTGGGGTTGGCCGCGAAATTCGCCAGCCCGGCCCGGATGTGCTCCGGGGCAATGCCTTCGCCCAGGAGCTTCTTGGTGATCCGGCCGAGGTGTCCGATCACGTCGCTGGGCGGGCGCTCGTCGCAGGCAGCGACGTACTCGCCAACGAGCTGGTTGGCCGAGGCCCCGGCTGCGGGCGCCGTGCGCCCCGTAGGGACAAGGGATCCAGGATCCAAGATCCTAGATCCAGGCGCCGACCCCTCCTCGAGGCTTCGGGGAAGGTTCGGGGAGTCCCCGGCAAATGCTTTCTGACCTGCGCTTTTCACTTCTGCACGCTGGCGGGAGCCGATGATGTCATCGAAGGCGTCCTGTCGGGCGGCTGAGGTATCGGCCGCGTGCTCGAAAGGGATCTCGGCCAATGGCGCGACCGGATCGAGGATTCGGGGAGTGTTCGGCGAAACCTCAGCGACTCCTCGGAAAACCGTGGTCGAGTCCTCGGTCCGCTTGGTGCAGGTGCCCTTGCAGGGGGCGCACCGGGCGGCAGCCTGGTGCTGCGGGCAGGAGGGCAGGCGCGACTGGCTTGGCTTGTCGATCTTTTGGTGCTCGGACCAGGTCACGATGTGGAGGTAGCGGCGGCCGTCGCAGCCGGTATACCGGCAAACAAGACCGGCGGTCGCGAGCTGGTGAAGGTCGTCCTCGACGTGGACCGAGGTGTGCTCGGCACGGAGGGGCCAGAGAAGCCCGGCGATGATCGCGGCGTTGTCACGGTGGCGGCCGTGGTCGTCGCACTGCGTGAGGAGCCCGAAGAAGGTTCGCTCGGCCTCGACGCTCACTTCGGCGAGCGACTCGGAGACGAATGCCTCCGGCTTGATGGTTCGGATCCGTGCCATGTCAGCGGCCCCGCCCGACGGCGACCAGGTCACTGCGGGTGAGGCTGGCGGCAGCGAGGTCGAGATCCTGCGGCCGGGACCAGTCCGCCTCCGGCCAGACCCACAGGATCCAGCGGGCGGCGACGCTGACGGTCGTACGATTCGGCTCCAGGGATTTCCCGGACTCGTTCATGACGATGGTGTGCAGGTGGGGCCACCTCTGCCTCGGGTCGTTGATGCTGACCCGGATGGTTGCCGCGCCCGGGATCATGTCGGCAAGCTGGGCCGTGAGGTGGTGCTGGCGGCTGGTGTCCGGGCATGCCGGGATTCCGCTCGGCATGGCGAGCATGCGATACTCCGTTGTTCGTAGGAGCGCGGTGTGGCGGTTCTCGTGCAAGAAGCCCCGCCGACCGCGTGATGCGTATGGGCACCTCTCGGGGTGCTGGCCCGGCGCTTGGGAGCCGCTAACTCCCGGGCGCCGGTTTTCGTTGTCGAGCCACGTCACTGACCGTGCGCTCGCCTTCGTTTCACCTCTTCTCTGGTCGACCTCGCCCCAGGCGGCTGCCCGGCGGGGGACGACGAACATACGTAGACACCTGCAGCCAGTCCATCCCCTACTCGTGGCAGGTCGCGCAGGGCCCGCGACGGCCTGTGTCGAGGAAGGTGCTCCCGCGATCGGTCGGCAACGACTGGGTACCGAATCCGGCGGCGCGTTGCACAGGTGACCACGCCAACGCAACATGCATAGGGGTCCCAAGAGGCTGGCACCATAGAGCCGGAGCCCGACCACCAGGTGCGATACGGAAACGTACGTCAGTTGCGCCGATGTATCAAGCCTGCACTAGAGTTGCCCTAGAGGGCGCCCCCCACCGGCCCGATAGCCACCCCGCAGGAGTTCATGTGCCACGTCAATTCGACGGCAGCCGCGTCCGTGCTGTCCGGCGAGGCAAAGACCTCCACCAGCGGGAACTGGCCGAGATGGTGGGTGTCAGCGCCCCCACAGTCGCGAGATGGGAGAGCGGCCAGGACTTCCCCAAGGGCGAGAAGCTCCCCGTGATTGCGGCAGCGCTCAGCCAGCCGATCGATGCCCTTTTCCCCCACGACGGCCCAGCGGACCTGCAGCTCTTGCGTTGCGACGCTGGCCTCAGCGTGGCGCAGGCCGCTGCGGTCATCGGCACGAGCCGCGTGCCGGTGAGCAACGCCGAATCTGGCCGACGCCGGCTCAGCGACGCTTACGTGCAGCCGCTCGCGCGGGCATATGCGGTGACCGAGCAGGAGCTCCTGGACGCCCAGGACTACTCGTTCGGCGTTCGCCCCAGGGCCTCGCGTGACGAGCAAACGTCCGCACCCCGCATGGTCGGAGAGAAGATCACTTATCTCCTACGGTACGGGTATGTCGGCCAGGAAGCGCCCTCTGATGAACAAATCGCGCGGCTCGTCAATGAGCATGCGGGCGTGGAGACCGTCACCGCCGGCGACATCACCGCCCTTCGCACGGGTGCCACAACCGAGGCTTCCGACCTAGTACGTGGCGGCCTAGCCCATGCCCTCCAGGTCGACGCGGCACTCTTCCAGGACGATGCCGAGGTCGCCCCTGAGGCCCGCGAATTCCTGGAGGCTCTCCGCTTCCTCGGCTCGATTCACGGCGGGCAGATCCTTGGCCTGGCTGCCCGCGGCAACAGTAGAGGTCTGTCTGCCGAGATGATGGCCCACATCAACGGGCTCGTCGGAGAGCTGAAGCACCGGCTGCCCGAGGTGCAGGACGGGGAGTGACGCCGGCGGCGAGCTCTCCTCGCAGGTTTGGGCGGCTGAGGCGTTTCCGCTTCTGCCGACTTGGTCTCCGATGCGAGCCATCGACCGCGCGCGGACCAGGCCGGTGCGAGCTCCTCGCCGCCGCGTCAGTGACGAAAGCGAAAGGACTACGGCGATCCCCCTTGCTGGGGTATCGCCGTAGTCCTTGGTATCGAGACCGGCCGGACCGTCGAGCGGCCCACTCTGGGCTATGGCGCCGTAAGGTCCACGCCGAGCAGCTCGGAGAGAGTGGCCACCGTCTGCTGAGGGGCCTCGTTGTGCACCCCCGCGAGGCCGAGCTGCTCCGCCGCCCGCACGTAAGCCTCGGTGTCGTCTACGAAGACGCACTCCTCAGCCGGCAGGTCCATGAGCTTGAGCGTGATCTCGAAGAGCTCGGGGTCAGGCTTGCGCAGCATGTGCTGCTCGGAGATGACCACGACGTCGTACAGCCGCTCAAGCTCGTAACCGTCGTACAGATTCCAAGGCGTCAAGCCCACGGAGTTCGAGAGGATGCCCACCTTGATCCCGGCTCGCCTCGCTGCGGCAGCCGCGTTGATCATCAGCGGCTCAGGACGCAGATCACCGAAGATCCGCCCCATCAAGCCGTCCGGGGAAACGCCCAGCTTCTTGCCCGCGATGGTGTTCCACTCTGTCTGGCTGACCACACCACGCTCAAGATCGCTGGTGAGTCGGACGCCCTCTTCATCCTGGTACAGCGCGGAGATACAGGCACCGGGCGGGAGCCCCTCACGCTGCTCGAAGGCGAGCACAACAGGTAGCAGGGGGGTGGTGAGAACGCCTCCGAAATCGAGTATGAGGCCGGCGCGGCGGTGGGACATGCGGGAACTCCATTGCTGAGATTTCGAACGCCCATCCAGACGGGACAGCGTCACGGACCCGGCTACGTGTGGCGACGGCACGTCTGTGCGCCTGCCAGGGTCCACTTACGGGGGCGGAGCCAAACATCTACTCAGTCCGCATGTCCCACGGTACCAGCCGAGCGCCTGCACCCTTTCCCACCCAATTAAGATCAATCGAGTACACATCACTGGTTTGAAGTGACGACCAATGTTTGGCGGACGCGTAGATCATCCGCGGATGATGGACTGAATGACGTGTGCGCTCGGTCGCGGGACACGGTTGCGGTCGAACAATCCGAAGGGGACGGTGAACCCTTCGATCCACTCGTAATTGTCCACGCCAGTCCAGAAGTGGACTCCAGCGATATCCATTCCGGCAGCGATGGCGTTGCGCACCTGACCCAGGGCGGCCGGCAGATATGCAGCTCGCGCGATGTCGTCGTCGCCGCCGTAGCCGATCTCGGACACAAGGAGTCTCTTACCCGGGAGCTCTGAGTTCAGCCTGTCGAGAACTTCCCCGAGGCCAGGTGCCCAGGAAACGTAACCCTGCGGCCCCGCGGCATTCCCTGCGGGGTAGGGGAGGAATTCTCCCGAGGCATTTACCGCTGCCGAAAAATAGTAGCTGAATCCGTACTGATCGAAGGCGTTTTCATACCGGGGCGTCCGGGCAAATCTCAGCCACGAATCCCAAATGACGGCGTCCACGAGAGCGGTCACCGCCATCGCGTCTTCACTCTCGTCCGCCGGATGCAGTGAGATTAGGGCCTCATTGGTGGAGGTAAGCTTTCCGGTTTGACGCAGCCGGAGCGCAGCCTCGAAGTCCGCCTTATGAACGGCATGAAGTGCCCTAAGGAACTCGTCCTGCGAGGAGCGCCCGGGAGGAAACGTCCCCCGAAGGTACGCCTTCTCTGCGTACCCTGTTGGATTATTGACAGGCATCCAGCCGTCTACCAGGTCACCAAACACCTCGGCGACGTAGTCCACGTGCCGGGCCCACAGATCAGCAGCCTGCGGCGAGAGGAAACCACCCTCAGCTGCGAACCAGGCCGGCAAGGATGTGTGCAGGAGACACACCCACATGTTTAGCCCGCTTCGGCGGCCTGCCTGAAGGATTTCCTGGTACTGCTCGACTGCCTGCCGGCTTCGATGGCCCGGCTGCGGCTCCAGCCGTGCCCAGTCCAAAGACATTCGATAGTCACTGAACCCCCAGTCGGACAGGAGGCGGAAATCTGATGCGTACAGCGTGTCAAAGTCGTTGCCCGAGCCACTGAGTGGAGCTTTGCCACCCTGCTCCCACTCCCACCAGTTATCTGCTGGCGTCGCCCCCTGGCTCTGGGTGGCCGAGCTTGCCGTTCCCCAAGCGAAGCCGCGGGGGAAGCTGTCAGGTCCGAGGGTCATTCGCACTCCTGGCGGGCACTTGCTAATCAAACACGCATTCAACCGAATCGATCAGTTGTAGCGATCGCATGCTCCTTGAAGGGGCTGAATGCACAGCGGGGCAGCGCTCGCTGGGAACGTACCACCGCTTGATGATTGCGCTACCGATTCACCTTGAGCGTGTTCGAGGACTTCCTCAGCACGGGAGGCGGGGACGCCCAAGTAGATCTTGCACACCCTAGTCAGCCAGGCAGCTTCACTGTCCGTGTCCACGAAAGGCTTCGCTTGCAGGGGCCTGACAGGACGGCTGGAGGGCTGCTGAGTGGCCACGGCCCGAAGGGCGGCCGCGATCCAGTACGCCTCTGCCGCCGGCTCGGGATCGCCGTGCGCTACGGTCACCTCCTCCGCGACATACCGCAGGTCGTCGGGGGCGTAGTACCGCATCTTCTCGTAGGCATCGGCGATGTCCTGGGTCCACCTGTCCACGCGGACATCGCTCGGGGCGTGCCTATGAAGGAGCTCGCGGAAACGGGAACCCGGTGGGTACAGGCTGGTCCCGGGAAACGCCGTCATCAAGTCGAACCAAAGCGGGTAGAGCCGGTACAGAGTGCGCCATCTCCTCCACCGGGAGGCCGCCGCCCTGGTGGTAGGGATGCTCACACCCACTGCCACAAGCAGGAACAGCACGTTCATCCAAATCGCCGAGGCTTGAACGACTTGGTCAACCACGGAGGGGGCCAACGGGTGAACCACCGCCACCCACATCAGCGCGATGCGGGACGCTGTGTAGACCAGTCCCATCCACATCGCGATCGCCATGAGCAGCAGGCCGATCCGCATGAGAGCCATCTCGGCCTCCCGCATCGCCCGCGTCCACTGATAGCCACAGACGGCAGTGGTGACGAGCGGGAAGAAATAGAAGACGCTCATATAGAGAGCGGCCCCCCACTCTCCCGCGTGATCAAGTACGAAGTCGGTGCTCGGCGTGTCCCGGTCGACCACGGTGAAGAACAAGATGATCAGTAGGGCCATGCCTACCGCGCCAGCCCGGTAGGCGACGCGTGCGATCCAACGCGAGACGGCAACGTGACGAGGCACAACCGGCGCCGAACTTTTGCCGTAGCTGGTGGATACGTAGGTCAAGGCTGCCATGATGGCCATACCGCTGAAGAAATGCCTAAGCAGTGCATTCAAATCGACGACAGGGAGTCGCGTCATCGAAGTGATTGCTACAGATGTGCTCAGCCACAGGGCAACAGCGAATCCGGCATAGCCACCCCATAGAGCCCGGCGATGGGCGTCACCGTACCGGACCGCTGGAAAACGCCATACAGAGATGATGGTCATCGCCACTGCGGTGAAGTACTCAATGAACTGAAGCACTACGTCTCGCTCCGTCGAGGCGGGGCTACGGGGTGAGAGAGCGAGGATTCCAAGAGGCTGACCATGTCGTCTCCGGAAAATGGCTGCTGCCGCGCCATGCGCTTGATCAAGGAAGCTGACAATTCAGCCTGCTTTTCCTCGGGACTGTCGTAGTTGACCCGCCCTTGGACTATCGCATTGGGGAACCGTCGCAGAACATCTTCGCGGACATTTTTCGGTACATACTGTGCAACCTCTGCAGGAGTCAAAGAGGTTCCGTGGTCCAGCCATTCGTGCGCGAGTTCGTGAAGGATAATATGCTCGGTCTGATTGCGGCTCGAACGGCGCCGGTAAAGAACGACCGTGAACTCCGATGCTTTGACGCGAAGGCCACATGCTGAACCTAGCCCCCCGTTGAGATCATCCAGCGGCACCAGTCGGATCTGACGCCCCCGTGCAATCTCCATACTTCGCGCCAGCGCCTCGGCACTAAAGGGGGTGGGGATCGGGAGATCGGCGAGCAGCCTCTCGCATTCCTTCACGAATGCGCGCCGTGATGTCTCTCTACGCCAACGCATGGTGCTCCATTGAAATGCCACTGAGATGTTCGCTGCCAGCCCCATCCCGATAGTTACGCTCGGGACGCTATTAGCGAGGAGCTTGCGTTGGTGGGCGTGCGGTGATCGATTGGCACGCCCTGCCTGCTGATCATACAGGCGGAAAGTGTGATCTATGCGGAGTGGACGTGTTGTGAAGGTCACCAAAGCGCGACAGGCTCATGACCTGGATTCCAAGATCGAAATTGAGCAACGGCCACGCCAATCGATCTTTATACACGCTTCTGAGGCTAGTTCACTTCCGAAGGCACAGCAGCGGTCCGCACCGTAGACGTCATTTGGGTTACTACTCGTAGTCCCATCCCCGGCCGGTCTGGCGATACTGCTCGACGGGGATGGGTGCGACGCCGGTCCGCATCAGTGCCGCGTAGAGCAGGTCGTCGACCTCGCGGTGGATCAGCCGGGCGAGCCGGCGCTCGTATTGATCCGAAACGCTTGGGGTTCGAGGCCGCTGCAGTGGTGTGAGCGATCTGGTGGGGGGACGGGCGGCGTCTGTCGCCGTCGGGGCAGCGTTGCGGCTGCGGTCAGTGGCCGTGCTGGTGAAGGGCCGTGACCGTGCAGAGGTTGCGGCGGTGTTCAGGGTCCTGGCCGGCGATCCGCGCGAAGGTGAAGGTCGAGGGCGGAGAGGCTCTGTTCGCCGACCAAGTCGGCATCCGCTCCGACCAGGTCAGCGGCCGCACCTGGGGCGAGCGAGGCCGCACCCCGATCGTCCGGCGGACCGGGAACCTGATCTCCGTGAACACGATGTCGACGATCGACACGAAGGGCCGCAAGCCCTTCATGGTGTTCACCGGGAGCTTCGACGCAAGCGTGGTGTGCCGGTTCCTTGAGCGCTTCGCCGACCACTCCGACCGCAAGATCCACCTCGTGGTGGACCGGCACTCGGCCCACCGGTCCCGCACGGTCCGCGACTGGCTGGTCGATCACGCCGACCGGATCGAGCCGCACTTCCTGCCGTCGTACTCGCCCGAGCTGAACCCTGACGAATTCGTCAACACCGAACTCAAACGGAGCCTCCCAAACAGTGGCAAAGCGCGTACCCAGACCCAACTCGCCAGCCAAACCAGGCGGTTCTCCCACTGCCGCCGGCACCAGCCCCACCTCGTCCGCGGCTATCTCCACGACCCACATGTCCGCTACATCCTTGAAGAGAACCCTTTTGGGCTTCTGGTCCATACGGATAGTGTTCGGCTGACTCCGGGCCTGCCGTCCGAACGACAGCTGTGCATCCGGCCGCCGGACGCTCGTGTGAAGGAGACCCACGTTGTCGCACCTCGGTCTTGCCCGCCCGCTCTCCCTGGCCATGGTGGCGGCGCTCGCACTCGGCGCCTGCGGCCCGAAGTCGAGCGGCACGGAGGGAAAGCCGGCCAAGTACGGCCCGGTCGTCGTCGACGGGATCGTGGACCTTCCGGCGCTGCAGCACCTGGTCGACACCGAACGAGCGCGCTCGCATGAGCAGCAGGAAGCCGAGCTCGCCAGGCTCGACGACATCCTCGAGCGGAAGCTCTGGACCGATTCGGGCTTGGAATCGGCGCTCGGCGGACCCGCAGCCGCCGACGCCGCGTTCGCCGCGCACGGCAAGGCCCTCACCAACAAGGCGCGGGCGATCGGCGAGCAGCCGATCGTGATAACGCCGGCGGCTTACGTCGCGAACCCTTCGGGTCCGACCATCGGGCAGGGCATGTTCGGCGGCATCCTCGTCGCCACCCTCGGCGCCGACGGCATCGTGTCCGCCTCGAACGACCTCAAGGACGGTGAGCGCGCTTCCGCGGACCCGACCAGGGAGACCAAGGTCTCGGGCTCACTCGAGCACATGGATCTGGCCATAGACGCCACGCACGAGTCGGGTGGCGTGACCACCAAGCTGACCGTGAAGGTCGGGGTCAGCCCGTGCCCCGACGCGAGCGGTCGCTTCGAGGCGAGCGCCAAGGTCGACATCGCCGTGACGAAAACGGGTGGCAGCACCGGCCAGAAGGGCACCCTGGACATCGCGATCACCGGCCAGGTCGATGACGACGCCAAGCTGGAGTCCACCGACGCCGAGTACCGCATGCAGTGGGCCGACTTCGCGAACAGCAAGGGCAGCTTCGTGGATGTCTCCGGCGCGATCGGCGGCGCGAAGGCGCGATCCGCGACCCTCGACCGCAGCGGCGGCAAGCAGAACACCTCCCTGTACGTAGACGCGGTTACCCTCGCTGCGCTCTACACCGTGGTGGTCAAGAGCCAGGTCGGCGAGGCGGCCGAGAAGGGCTGGCAGTCGGGCCGTTGCGTGATCCTCAAGTCTTCCGCCTCGCCGGGGCCGAAGGGCATGAAGCCCGGCGCATCCTCGACGATCAACGCCGCGCCGCGCAGCAGGATCGACGGCAGGCCCGTCGGCGGGTCGGTCAAGGCGACCCTCACCGCAGGTGGTGCCTCGGTCAAGCCCGACGGCAGCAAGGTGAAGGCCGATGCGACCTTCACCTACACCGCACCGAACGCCCCTGACAAGAGCGGGACGGTGTCCCTCGAGGCCAGGTCGCGACGCGGTGTCGCCAAGGCAAGCATCGACTTCAACACGAAGCGCGGGGCGTATGTCGCCAGCGGAGGCAACGCGGTGAAGGTCTCCGGCACCGTCGCCGACCTCACTGCACCGTTCTCCTTGCCGGGACAGGGCAAGGGCTTCACGGTCGTCTACTCGTACACCCCCACCAGCAGCACCGGCGGCACCTACACCTACACCGGCTCGGGAGGCGGTGTGTCGATGGCGGGCTCGGGCACCTACCAGATCACGGGCAGCGACCCCGTGCTCACCCTGAAGCAGAACGCCCACGGCTGCGTGAACCTGCCCGGCGGCTGCAGCAGCACCGCCAACGTGATCACCCTCACCAGAACCGGGACTGAGGGATATTGATCAGAGACTCATGGGGTTCTCGTCCAGGACGTAGCGGACGTGCGGGCCGCGGACGATGTGCGGCTGGCGCTGGCGTCTGCGGAAGAAGCGACGTGTCTCCGCGGCGAGTTCGGCCTGATCGCGGGCTCGGTGCTGCTTGGGCAGGCCGTGTTCGAGGTCGGCGTTGACCAGCTCGTCGGGGTTTCAGCTCGGGCGAGTACGGGGGCAGGTAGTGCAGCTCGATGGCGTCGGGGTGGGCGGCGAGCCAGGCCCGGACCTTCCTTGAACGGTGGGCGGAGTGTCCGTCGACGACGAGGTGGACCTTGTGGTCGAAGTGGCCGGCGAGCCGGTCCAGGAAGCAGCACATCACCTCGGCGGTGAAGCTCTCGGTGAAGATCATGAAGTGCATCCGGCCCTTGTGCTGATCGCCGACATCGCGTTCACCGAAAACCGGTTCTCGCTCCGCCGCACCACGGGTGTCCTGCCCTTCTCGCCCCAGGTGCGGCCGGTGACCTGGTCGGAGCGGACGCCGACCTGGTCGGCGAAGAGGATCTCACCACCCTCGGCCCTCGCCTTCGCGCGGATCTTCGACCACGTCTCCCGGTGTCAGAGAGCCACGGCCCGCTTGGCGGGGCGCTGAAAGGACAGCCCCCAGCGTTTCAGGTACTTGCCCGCCCCCGGTTCGGTCAGCCGCAGCCGGTACAGCTTCGCGATCAGCTCGCCCATCAGCCGCCGCATCCACAACTGACCGGAAAGCCCCACGTCACAGGGCCAGTGATCGAGGACCGCCTGCCGCACGGCGGCCTGTTCGGCCTCCCCGAGCACCTGGTGCACCCCGACCGGTGGCCGCCGGCGGCGGTACTCGGCCTGCCAGCCGGGGTCGGTGGCGGCTTGCTCGCGGGCGGCTTTGAGGAGGTCGTACTTGGCGTGGACGCTGAAGACGCGTCCGGTCTTGGAGCGGGTGCAGCGGTGTTTGAGCGGGCAGGTGGCGCACAGTTTCTTGAACTGGGCCTGGCGTGTGCCCTTCGCGTCGGGCCTTCCCAGGCGGGTGGTGTGTCCGGCGGGGCAGGTGACCTGGCCGCCAGCGGTGTCGACGGTGAAGTCGTCGGCGTGACCCGCCGAGGATGGCGGGTTTGAGCGGGGGCGGCTTGAGGACCAGGTCGTGGCCTTGAGCCTGGAGGCGTTCGCGCAGGTCACCGGTGCCGTAGGCGGCATCGCCCAACGCGGTGACCGCAGTGTCCTCGTCAGCGAAGAGATCCTGGGCGACGGCGGCCTCATGGTTGTCGGCCCTGCTGCCGGCGGTCAGAGCGACCTCGGTGAACAGCCCGGTCTCGGGTTCGAAGGCCACGTGGGCGCGGAAGCCCTCCTGGTGGCGGGTGCGGTTCTTGTGGATGTGCCTCGCCTCGGGATCGACCGTGGACACCGTGCGGTCATGCACCGTTCCCCGGGCGATCCGCCAACGCCCGTCACGGCCGTCGGAGTCCTCGGCGGGTTCGACGTCCTGACCTGCGACCAGGGCCAGGATGCCGACCGCGTTCGCGGCCTTCTCACCCAGCTGCTGCTCGGGCAGATGGCCCAGCAGCCTGAGTGCGTCACCGACCAGGGCGTCGACCAGCGCGGCCCGTGCTCCGGGGTCGTTCCAGGCGATGGAAGGCTTGCCCGGATCGGTGTAGTCGTGGGCGGTGCACTGCACCGCTGCCACCTCGCAAGCTGTGGGGACTTCCCTGATCACCGCCCGGATCGCGGCGATGATCTGGGTGACGGTGTCCTGAGTGGCAACTGCGTCGTCCAAAACGGTGGAGTCCAGCGCACGCCGGTGCTTGCCTTTGAGGACACGGTGGCCTTCACGACCTCGCGGACCGCCTCGAAGACCCGGTTCGGGCGGGCGGAGCGGGCCAGTCGGCGGCGGAAGTAGGCCAGCAGCGACGGGTTGAACGCCATGTCGTGTAGGCCGAGCCTGCAGGCGGCCTTCCACCGCAGGTCACACCGTAATTCTTGGACCGTCTCGAAGCCCGAGAGCCCGTACAGGGCCTGCAATGTGATCGCCGCGGCCAGGATCTGCGGCGGCATGCTCGGCCGTTCGTTCCCGGACGGATACATGTCCGCGAACGTCACCGCCGGGAACAGCCCGCCGCGATGCTCGGCCAGAAACGCGAACACACTCCCTGCCGGGATCAACTCCCGGCATGTGACCCACACATCCGGCCCGATCGTCTCCCCGAACCACTCCCCTTGCACCACGAGAACGAGCCTGACCCCGCCGCTGACACGGCGGGGCCAGAACCCAACATCTTCATCAGTTTCCTAGCCGAGCGATTCCCGGATGATCATGTTCACGCCGGAGTCCGGGCCTGTCGTGGGCGGTGGCGGAGGGAAGCTGCCGTTCTCGACGCGGCGGAGGATCCTCTCCGCCATCCGCCGCGCGCCCGCCTCCGACTCCTCCGAGGTGACCGGATTGCCGAGAGTGGTCGGCACCACCTCATCGGCCACCTGGAAGCCGAAGACCATTCCGTCCTTGAGGAGGATCAGCCCGTGGCTCTCGCACCACAGGGCGTCCTGGGAGCCTGCGGTGTTGGCTGCGGACCGGCACGTGCCGTCGGAGAGCCGCTTGCGCTTCGTCTCCGTCCAGTCCCGCGCGGCGACGTGCGCGTAGTGCCACTCGGCCGCCCACCGCGTCTCGACGCCCTGGATCACGGGATCGGCGGGGGTGTCGACGGTGCTCTGCCCGTACCGGCAGGACACGGGATCCGTCTGGAAGGCGAGACCGATGTAGCCAAGTGCGTACTCGTTCCACACGACGTTCCAGGCCACGACGGGGATCGTGCGGTAGTACGAGTCCTCGGGGATGGCGACGACGGCGTTCACGTCGTCGATCGTCAGCGCCTGGCACGGTTCCCTCGGCAAGGTCCGGCGTGGTCCGTCCGAGGCTGCCTGTCCGGACGTCGGCCGGTACGTACGCCAGACGATCGCCCCGACCGCTGCCAGGGCCAGTACGAGGATGCCGACGATGACCTTGGTGTCCCGGCGCATCAGGGCCGCGTCTCCACCATGCGGGCGGCGAAGTCCGACCTGGCTGTGCCGGACGCGGTCCAGTTTTGCTTCCCGGGCGTCCGCGAGTAGGCACCGGCCAGCCGCTCCGGAGCCCCGGACACGACGAACAGCCTGCCGCCCTTGTCCTTGATCTCGACGGAATCCATCCTGCCGTCCACCGAATACGACACCACGAGGGAGAAGCGGACCAGGCTTCGCCTGGCGTAGGCGCTGACCGTCACCGACGCGACCTCCTTGCGTACGAGTGTGAGGCTGCTGCCGTCGAAGTGGTGCTTGCCGAGGGTTGCGCCGCCCCCGTGCCCGCCGTCGAAGCTACGGGCCCGGGGACTGCCCTCCTCCAGGTCGAGCCCGACGATCACGGAGTCGACGCTTCCCCCCGACGCCTCCTCGTACGCGGTGCCGCTGTAGGCCGGCCCGCGGTCGTAGACCCGCGCGCCGATGTCTGTGATCACTACCGTGCTCCGCCGGTTGCCCTCCAGGGTGAGCCTGATGGCCTGGTCCATCATGGGCGCGCTCTCGTGCGCCGCGGCCAGCCGGGGGATCTCGGTGTCCGGTCCCGGTGTCGGCATCGGGTCCTTCAGGACCCACCACTCGCCGATCTCACCGGGGTCGGTGGTCCCGGCGAGGGTGACCTTGACGCCTTCGCCGGGGGTGAGCCCGTCGATAAGGGGGTCCTGGCGGACGCTCCACCACAGGGTCCCGGTGACGAGCACGACCGCCGCGACAGCGGCGACGAGGAGCCGGCGGACGGACATCCGCTCGGGCCGGCCCGGGGGGCCCGGGTGGGGGTAGGCGGTGCCGGCGATCACGGGGAGGTCGCCGGCTCTGCCGCGACCAGGGCCGGCGCCGCTGCCCTGTGGCCAGAGCGCGCCGCGGAACGCCGCCCGG
This sequence comes from Streptomyces sp. NPDC056361, assembly GCF_042262805.1. NCBI lineage: Bacteria > Bacillati > Actinomycetota > Actinomycetes > Kitasatosporales > Streptomycetaceae > Streptomyces > Streptomyces sp. NPDC056361. The sequence goes on along the minus strand of NZ_JBHJQI010000069.1, from coordinate 24,672 downwards.
TTCGCCGGATCCATCCGGTCGACCGCCGTCAACGGCTCCAGTGTGACCGCGCTGGCTCCGTCCCGTAGCCGGTGCTCGATGACCACGCCGATCGCGAACTCCCCGCCTCCGCCGTCCCCGGCGAACACGACCGTGCCGGAGGCGCCCTCCCACAACGATGCGCCGAGGGCGTCGCGTTCGCCGGGTGTCGCACGCATGTGGAAGGTCAGCTGTCCGCCGGGCGGTCCCTCGGCCGTGGGCACCTCCCCGAACAGCTGGGCCCGCCCACGGGGCCGCGGGCCGGCCGCCGGCCTGTCGCCCTCCTTCCACCAGGGGTAACCCACTCCCTGGCAGTACAGGAGCGCCGCCCGGCTCGTGTCCACCTGGGCCACTCGCACCCTGGGCGGCCTGGGGGTGACAGCGCCGAGCAGCCTCACGAGCGCCAGGTCCGCCTTGCCGCCCCCGTCGGCCACGACCTCGGCCGGGAGAGTGACGCCGCCCCAGAGCCGTACGGACACGCGCCCGGGGCCCACCGCGTGACCCGCGGTCAGCACGTACTCCCCATCGACGCAGTACCCGGACGACACCGTCCACGTCTCGGAGGATCCGCTTCCCTGCTGGTGCAGGACCTCTACCGCGTACCGGCTCTCCGGCACCGCCGTCAGGGCCTCTCGCTGCGGGGCTGCGAGGCGATACGCACGGTCTGGCCGTCCCGCCCGACCGGAGCGCCTAGCTGCAGGGTGACGGTCTGCACGGTCTCCCGACTGTGCCCGGCTTCGGCGCCGAGTTCGAGGACCCAGAACTTGGCCTTCCCGCCGGCCGTCGCGTCCACGGTGACGGCCACCTGGAACTCCAGGGTCACCCCCTCCACCGGAAACCGGACGTCACGTCCGGCACCGGCCCGCGCCGCCTCGGCGAGCTCCTCCTGGAGCGCCGTCACGACCTCGGTCAGCCCGATCCTGCCGCTCACGGAATCCCCCCGTTTCTCCGGTCCGTCCCCTTCGGCAGATCCTACGGTTCCCCTCGCGTCACATCAGTCGAATCGGCTTTCTGCGCAGCACAGTTCACAGCGCCCCGGGATGGTCGGCGAGGGCCTCGGACCACGCGCGGTGGGCGATGGCGGCCAGGACCGGGTTCTTCCCGATGCCGCCTACGGCACCGGTGACCTGCGCGAACGCCTCCAGGCTCAAGGCCACGACCTGGTCCTCAAGCCGCCCCCGCTCAAACCCGCCATCCTCGGCGGGTCACGCCGACGACTTCACCGTCGACACTGCTGGCGGCCAGGTCACCTGCCCCGCCGGACACACCACCCGCCTGGGAAGGCCCGACGCGAAGGGCACACGCCAGGCCCAGTTCAAGAAACTGTGCGCCACCTGCCCGCTCAAACACCGCTGCACCCGCTCCAAGACCGGACGCGTCTTCAGCGTCCACGCCAAGTACGACCTCCTCAAAGCCGCCCGCGAGCAAGCCGCCACCGACCCCGGCTGGCAGGCCGAGTACCGCCGCCGGCGGCCACCGGTCGAACGCGCCATTGCCTGGCTCGTCGCCAAAGGCAACCGCTGCGTCCCCTACCGAGGCGTCATCAAGAACAACACCTAACTCCACAACCGCGCCGCCGCCCTCAACCTCCGCCGCCTGATCAACCTCGGACTCACCCGAACCAGCGGAACCTGGCACCTCGCCCAGGCCACTGCATAAGCGAGAGGGCCGCCCGGCCTACGGCCGGACGACCCTCCAACAAGATCTTCACGAGTCTCCTAGACGGTGGCCGCCACCTAGCCCTCCAGGGTGGTGGTGTCGACGGTGATCCGCAGCGGCCAGCTCGCTGGGCCGTACCTGGGTCATCTGAACCTGCCTTGAGTACCTTCGGTGCCCGGGCGACGGTGGGTGTGTCAGAACAGGCTCGGCCCGACCCGACTGAACCCCTTCCATTGCGTCCAGGGCCTGTGCCCACGTGGTACAGGCGGCTTCGACATTGCCCTTTCGGGCCTGCACCGTTCCCATGTAGCCCAGCGTCACGGCGTGGGTTCGGGTGAAGGTGTCCGCCTTCCTGGTCAGGACGCTGTTGTCGAACTCCCTGAGCGCCCCTTCGAGGTCGCCCGGCGTCCACAGAGTGCGGGCGGTCTCGTGGGCCAAGGAAGCTCGCTGGAAGAACCAGACCCGATGCGGGTCTCCGTTACTGGGTGCCGCAGCAGCGAGGTCGTCCTCAGCCCGGAGGAGCGCGGCGATCGCTTCCTGCCTCTGCCCGTTCGCAGCCGGGCTTCGCGCCTGCACCACGCAGAGCAGAGCCCGCTCTCGGGGTGTTGCCAGGGTGTACCGCTTGCGCTCCACGGAAGCGGTGGCGAGGTCCACGGCCTCTAGCGGGTGTCCGAGGTCGGTCGCCTGGTGCGCCATCGCTCTCAGGGTGTGTCCCGCCAGCGGGGCATCGTCAGCTTCGGCCGCCAGCTTGAGCGCCAGGCTGAAGTAGCGTCGTGCGGCCTCATGGTGGGAGGCGTCGAAGCTCATCCAGCCGGCGACGTACACCGCCTCGCCAACTATCTGGCGTGCATCGGCCACCTCATCTGCCAGGATGGATACATGCCCGCACAGGACGCCCACCAGTAAAAACTCGCAAAGGCATCCTGAACGCCCAGCTCAGCAAGAGTGGTCCCCGCGCAAGCGGGGGTGTTCCGTTCGCCGGCGGCCAGGTCAAGGCACTCGAAGAGTGGTCCCCGCGCAAGCGGGGGTGCTCCAGAGGTGACTCCGTCGTGTCGGACACCTCCCTCGTGGTCCCCGCGCAAGCGGGGGTGTTCCGGCGTGGAAGGACGCCGGCGGCGAGGCCAGACGATCGACAGCCCTCGCGATCCCCTACCTGCGCAGGTGCCTGGATCAGTGCGACGAGACCACGCGTATCGGGATCCGGGACGCCTTGCCCTGGCGCTGGCCTACCACAACCTCCACCGCCGGCAGGAACTGACGGACCTGCTGAACAAGCGGGTGCGCGTCTTGTCGTCGGGACTGCTCGTCGTCACGGCCTCATCCAAGACCGACCAGGAAGGCAAGGGCACACCCCCTGAGTTCCTGAAGGACCGCCCCGACACCCAGCTTGTCGCCCGCGCCAAGGCCTGGTTCGAGGTGCTCGCCAAGCTTGGGGCGGACGGGCCGGACCAACCTGTCTTCCGAGCGCTCACCCCGCTGGGCAACCTCGCCCCACGGACCCTGGCCGCGAAGCGCGGCGACCGAATGAAAGGATCCGCGATCAACGCCCGGGTGCAGCTACTCGCCGACCAGGCGGGCATCCCGTACATCGCCGGGCAGAAGGTCACCGCCCACAGCCTGTGCGCCGGCCCGAACACCGACATGACCTTGGCCAAGGCACCACTTGCCGAGCGGGACCGCCGCGGCCGGTGGGCGCCCGGGTCACGCACGGCCGACGAGGCGTACTTTCAGCCCGAGATCGTTGAGGAGACGAACCCGATGGACGCTGTGCCCATCGGTGGGCACCGGGCAGCCGACTGAGAGGTAGCCCCCTGGGGGGATCGCGGCCGCTGAGGGGCCTGCATGAGTGCCTTGGTTCACTGACCTGCCCTGTCGTGATGATCTCGAACAAGGCAGGATCGAGGCATGAGAATCCTGGTCATCGGCGGGACATGGTTCCTGGGCAAGGCCATTGTGGAAGGCGCGCTCGCGAGGGGATGGGAGGTCACCACCTTCAACCGTGGTAGGTCAGGCCCCGGCATCCCCCAAGTCGAAGTCGTGCACGGTGATCGCACCGTACGCGAGGACGTGCAGAAGCTCGCCACGCACGGCCCGTGGGACGCCGTCATCGACACATCCAGCTCCGAGCTCCCTCCAAGGGACGTTCTGCTGGCCGCGGACGCGCTCGCGGACCGAGCGCGTCGCTGGGTGCACATCTCCACTGTTTCGGTGTACGAGGGGTGGCCTCACGAGCCGCTGACGGAGCATTCGGCGCTGCTCCAGTGTCCGGCCGACGCCGAAGACTCGTTCGGCTACACCGGCGAGAGCGGCAGCCCGACGAAGTACGGCTTCCAGAAGGCGGGCGGTGAGCGGGCCGTCGCTGAGGTTTTCGGCGATGAAGCGGTCTTCCTCCGCCCCGGCGTCATTTTGGGGCCCGGCGAGTACGTGGGCCGGCTCCCGTGGTGGCTGGAGCGCGCAAAGAAAGGCGGACGCATCCTCGCGCCTGGACCGGCTGAGCAGCGGATCCAGCCCGTCGACGTGCGGGACGTCGCGGACTTCGCCCTCTGCCAGGCTGTCGGGTCGGACCGTGGAGGCTTCAACGTGACCCACCCCGACGGCATCTCCTTCGCCGACTTCCTGGGCGCATGCCTGCGGGTCACCGGCGGCGAGGGCACACCGGTCTGGACGGAGGCCACCGTGCTCGCCCAGCACGACGTTGCGCAGTGGACCGAGCTGCCGCTGTGGCGTACCCACGCGGGCGTGTGGGCGGTTGACTCCCAGCGCGCGGTCAACGCTGGGCTTCGCTGTCGACCGATCGTCGAGACCGTCCGCGATACCTGGAAGTGGTGGGCCGCAGACGGACGACCCGTGGCTCACCCTCGATGGGCTGACCACGGGATTGCCGCGGAGAAGGAGTCGCGGATCCTCGCCTCCCTCTGATCAAGCCTCGATCGCCAGCAGGGGAACACCCGGGCCGAGCCGGTACGGCGGCGACACCCGGGTGAACTCCTCGATCCGCTCCCGCAACTCCGCAGGGAGCGAGGAGCCGTGGTACTGGGGCCGGGCCAGATGCCGGCTGATCCGGGCAGCCCGCACGACGATGCCGGTGTTCCGCTGCTCGGCCGGCACCTCCCACATCGGCCCCAGGGCACCGGCCGCCCCGTCGACGTTGCCGCCCTGGAGACGGGCATAGGCCAGGTCGGCGGCCGCGCCCGCCCGGACATGCGTGGACTGATCGCCCTGAGCGCGCTGCGCGAGGAGCGCGAGAGCACGGCTGGCGTCAGTCTCAGCCTGCGTTGCATCGCCCATGAGCAGTGCCGTCGTGCTGTTCGACATGGCCAGGCGCTCCTCGGAGAACCCGAACTCACCGCCCACCTCGTCGTGCAGCTCGTCCCGCGAGGCGCGGTCGAGGTCACCGGAGAGTCGGATGGCGTGTCGCGCCGACTCAGTGTCGCCGATGTGGGCGTACGCGCGGGCTGCAATGGCCTGGAGCCGTCGATGCGCGATATCACCCAGGCCGCCGTACGACAGCGCCCTGCTGGCCTTGGACACCGCCTCGTTCGCGTCCCCGGAGTGATAAGCGATGTAGGCCATGGTGCCGTCGGCGTACGCCTGGAGAGGTGTGAAGCGCGTGCTTTCGCCGAACACGGCTGCCGTACGCGCCAGCGTCCTCGCTGGGGAGAAGTAGCCCAGGTCGAACGCGGCCACCGCCAGAAGCGCCGCAGCCTGGCCGTTCAAAATCATCAGGGCCTGCTGTTGGACCGGCACCTGCGTCCGGTCGCGGTGACGCTCAATCTCGCGATGGAGGTCGTGGCCGAGATTCCAAGCCGTCGTCGCAGGCAGGGCCTGGTAGCGCCGGGCGAGGCTCACCACCTGGTCGCGCAGTTCGTCGATGGTGTTGTCGGAGAGGGACGCCGAGGCGGTCGCGTCGGCGCTCTCGTGGGCTTCACGTGCAGTCATGAGAACTAGTTCTTCCAGGTCGAACGAGGGTGCCTGGGGATCGTCCGCAAGGGGTGGTGCGAACAGCTGCTCTGCCGTGCGACCGGGCCACATCGCCTCAAGGATCTGGCAGGTCTCGGGCCCCGGTAAACCGGTGAGCTTTCCGCCGGTCCAGCGGCGGAACTGCGTTTCGCCGCACGTCGGGTTGCTGGGTGTCGATCCGAAGAGCTGGATGCCGGCCTCGGTGAACTGCTGCGAGAAACGGCGATAGGTAAGGCCGTGCTGCTCGCACAGCTTTGCAAGCAATGTCCTTGGTGTGCTTCTCATCCGTCCGCCCCCTGCGGCGCCTCGTTGCACGAGTCGATCCCTTCCCCCGAAGGGGAACCCGCCTCTCCGGTCGTTGGCAACTCCGCGTGGAAATAGGTCACTTCGAAGCCACCTCGAGGCCACCAGTGTCACCCGAAAGGAGCGCAGAGGCCACGTGCCAAGTCATGGTGTGGCCACGTGCGGCCGGTGAACGATGTCACCCACCTTCGCTGTGCGTGCTCATCCGAGCACGGTCCGATCGCGAGGGCCGACCTCTGGGCCCAGCCCTCCCCCGAGTACGCCGAGGCAGATCATGACGACGAGCCAGAGCACCACCCACACCCAGCCGATGGGCGGTGAGGACTGCTCCCACTACTGGAGCAAGAAGCGCCTGGAACGGTTACGGAAGTCCTTGAACACTGATGCCATCATCAGCCGGGCAGGGGCGCGGGTGGTCCTGTACGTGAAGACCCTTCCGGGCGAAGACCCCACGCCGCACTTCGAGCAGCTGCGCTCCAAGGCCCGCGGTCGGGGATGGACCGTGCACCACGAAATCCACGATGACGCCGGCGGGATCCAGCCCGCCAAGAGCGAGGCGTGGCACGAACTGCTGACGATTCTTGGTGGCGGCTCCGCCCAGGGCGTGCTGACTCCGAGCTACCGGCACATCAGCATCGACCCGACCTACTACACCAATGCACTCGATGAAATCGCCGAGTACCGGTGCTTCGCCTCACTCCTCATCCCGGAGCCCTCGACTTGAAGGACTCCTGCCCGGTGGCTCGACGATCGAGGCGTGGGATGGCGGCAGATTGCCGGCCAAGTCCTCGTGGTGATCTCCGTCGCGGCCTTCTTCGCTTGGTTCTACCTGGACGAATTCCGGACCCCATGAGGACATCTATGACCCTCGACCAGCGCACACCCGGCCAGGCTTTGGCCGCGATCGTTCCCGCCCCTCTGCCGTCGGCAGGGCAGAACCTCTTCGGAGCGAAGCTCGGCGACACCTTCGCACAACGCTTCGACCCGGCCCGCCTGCACGTCCGTGGCCCACTCTCCGCGCGCGACGACCAAGGCCAGGGGGTGGCGTCGTGACCGTCGACATCCAGCCCCGGGCCGCCGCGTTCTGGGACCGCATCTATTCGGCGCCCAACACCATCTTCGAACCGATCCCGCCGTACGAGATCTACCACTTTCAGGACCGCACGGGTGCCGCTCCGGGCCAGACCGCCGTGGACATCGGTACCGGACTCGGCGAGTGGGCCAACCAGATGGCCCAGCTCGGCATGCGGGTCACCGGATACGACTGCTCGCCCGTTGCGATCAACCGCGCCCGTGAGCTCCACCGCAAAGCCGCTCTCGACTTCGTGGTGCACGACTTCGACCTCGAACCGATCCCCCGCAGCCTCCGGGCGGGATCCGTGGACGTGCTGTCCTGCCGCCACTCGCTTCATTTCCTGGACGTTCAGCGCTTCCTCGTTGACGTCCGCAGGTGGCTCCGCAGGGACGGGGTTCTCCACATCACTACGGCGGTCACCGACAAGATGCGCGACGGGCGAAACGTCGGCATGTCGGAGGAACGGGTTCGCGCTCTCCTGTACGGCTGGCGTGAGCACGACCGCTACGACGTCGCCTCGGACGGCTCCATCACGGCGCTGGTCCTCCGCGGACCCCACGGCTGATCCGCTTCAGTACCGCGCCTTCCGTAGCCGTGCTGCGGAGCCGAACCCCCTCCTGCGCCGGTCCTACCGTCCCCCGTGGCCAGCGTAGGAGGGCCCTTCCTGACGAGGATGAATATGTGCACGCACAAGCCCCCGTGCCCCGACGCCAACTGCGCCGACCACGGAGCCGCCCGCCCTGTGGCGCGCCACCCGGAACAGGGCTGGAGCTTGCTGTGCAACGGCGTCCTGACCTTCGAGGACACCGGAGAACTCCTGCCCAGCGGCGAGGTCGTGCCCCCGCGTCGCCCCGCCGAGAAGGACGCCGCATGAGTACGGCCAATCGCAGCAGGCACCACGCCGCTACCGGGGGTACCCCCAGACCCCGCCCCCTCCCGTAGCGCACAAACGCGGAAGGGGGCGGGCTCCAACGCCGTCGTGAGGAGATCAGCATGACCACCTTCGGTGCCGCGCTTACCACGGTGCTCTGTGGCGCGATCGGGTTCCTCGCTGTGAAGGGCGACCGTCAGTCCCTCCGGCACCGCGCTCCCCGACGACGGTCGAACGGCTCGCTGCCTCTTCGCCCGCAGGAGCACCCGGACTCGTCGGAGAACAGCAGGACCCTCATCGAACAGGTCCCGAGCCCGATGTCACCACCGGGTGTATCCGCGACCACCGTCCCAGAGATCAGCTGAAGTCCCACCCCGCCGGCTGCACCCGCGGCCCAAACAGACACGAGGAGACCCATGCTCACGCCATTCACCTACCGCTCGGTCGAGGGTGCCTACCTCGACCTCCTACGGCTGGCCTCGCAGTCGCCCGAGCATCGCATCGACGCCCGGGGGAACGTGGCCCGAGAAGTCATCGGAGTCAGCTTCCGCCTGTCCGACCCCCGCCAGCGGCTTCCGTACCTCGCCTCCCGCAAGGCCAACCCGGTCTTCCAGTTCGCCGAAGCGCTCTGGTACCTCGCCGGCCGCCGCGACCTGGAGATGATCGGCTACTACGCCCCGTCGATGCGGTCCAGCTCGGCCGACGGCATCAACCTCGGCGGCTCCGCCTACGGGTACACCCTCTTCAACCCCGCCGACGGCGACACCTTGTCCCCCTTCGAGCGAGTGCTCGACCTGCTCCGCACCGAGATCGACAGCAAGCGCGGGTACCTCCCCGTGTTCTCGGCCGACGAACACGCCATCCCTGACAACGCCGACATGGCGTGTCTGGCGGGCCTGCACCTCCTCGTCCGGGACCGCCGCCTGCACATGGTGTGCCACATGCGGGCCAACGACCTCGACTGCGGCCTGCTCTCCGACGTCTTCTCCTTCACGGTGATCCAGGAGTACGCGGCCATCCAGCTCGGTCTGGAGCTCGGCACCTACACGCACACCATCGGATCCGCGCACGTCAACGAGTCCAACATGGAGCGGGTCAAACGGGTCTTGGGCGAGGCGCAGCAGCGTTCCGCACCGCCCCATTTCGCCTTCCCTGAGATGTCCGACACGACCGGTCCGGATACGATCGCCAAGGTCCTGGAGCACGAGGAAATCCTGCGCACCAACAAGCGGGACTACAGCGCCAGCGAGATCGCGAACCTCGGCATCCCCCTCTACTGGCAGCAGGTGCTCCTGCTCTTCGAGGTGTACCGGCAGATCCAGCACGACAAGACCGAAGCCGTCACCACCGAGGTGCTCGACGCCGTGCATCCCGGGCTGCGCTGGCTTCTCGCCCGCCGCTGGGCCGCCTGCACGAGGCCGGGGGACGCACTGTGAACCGGAAGCCCTCGAGCGGCGCCGTGGTCGGGGAGGGCATCGACTTCACGCGGTGGGCTGTGATCCTGTGCAAGCCCGACGCAGTCGAGCGCGGCCTTGTGGACGCCGTGCTGGAACGCATCGCGTCCACTGGCATCTCCGTGCGCGCCCGGACCGACATCGTTGCCGAGCCCTGGCAGGTCCACGTGGCCTACCGGAACATGCTTGCCGACCCCGGACGCTCCCCCGCGAACCGCCCCGCGTACATCGAAGCGGCGTACGTCGGCCGGCCGGTCGTTGTCGCGCTCGCCCACGGCGGCCCCGACATCCACGCGCGACTGCGTCGCCTCATCGGCCACACCGACCCCACACAGGCGATCGAGGGCACCATCCGGGGCGACCTCGGCACCGACAGCCTCGCAGCCGCGGCCGCCGAGAGGCGGCTGGTGCGCAACCTCGTGCACACCTCCGACGACCCGCACGCCGCCCGCCGCGACCTCGCCACCTGGTTCGGCACCGGACGGCCAGCACCCGTCTCCGACTTCGAGAACATCTCCGTCGTCCTGTGCAAGCCCGACGCGGTCGAGCACGGCCTCGTGAACGACGTTCTGGACCGGATCGCTGCCACGGGCGCCACGGTCACGAACCGCCAGCTGGTCACGGTCGAGCGATGGCAGATCAACGTGCACTACTGGGACCTCCTCGTGGACGCGGACTGGTTCCCGGACCGAGACATCCCCACGTGCCTGGAAGCGGAGTACGCCGGCCGCCAGGTTGCCGTCGCCCTCGCCTACGGCGAGCCCGGCCTCCACGCGCGCCTGCGTGACCTCCTCGGCCACTTCGACCCCACTCGTGCCGCTCCCGGCACCATCCGGGGCGACCTCGGCACCGACAGCCTCGCAGCCGCGGCCGCCGAGGGGCGGCTGGTGCGCAACCTCGTGCATACCTCCGACGACCCGGACGCCGCCCGCCGAGACTTCGGCACCTGGTTCGGCGCCCGCCGCAGCGGGCTCCTCGCAACGTCCCTTCCTGCGCAGATAGCGCCCGCCGAAGCCTGACCTCCTGGAGAGCCTAATGAGCACTTCGACCTTCGTCCGCCGAGCGCTGCCGATCCTCCCCGCCGACAAGATCAGCGCCATGAAGCCGGAGCTCGCGGACGTCATCGAGTACCGCAAGTCCGGCCTGTCGCTGAACTGGATCGTCGGCTGTCCGCTGGAATGCACGTACTGCGTTCGGCATCTCTTCGACAACTTCGAGATGAAGGCGCCCCGTCGCCTGATGAGCGACGAGGACGCGGTGACTCGCCTGGTGGGCCACCCCTACTTCCGGGAGCACCGGACCCCGATCCAGCTCCTCAACCGCGCCACCGACCCGATGCTGCCCGTCGTGAAGCCGCACCTGTTCAACGTGCTGCGCCAGCTCGACGACCGCGGCCTCACCAACCACGTGCTCGTCATCACCCGCTGGCGCGTCACCCCGGAGGACTGCGCCGTCCTCAACAGCTTCAAGAACCTGCGCCTGACCGTCCTGGTGACGCACTCGAACATCGCCAACCCGAAGATCGAGCCGGTCGACTCCGCCATTGCCGCGCAGAGCCTGCGCACCCTCTACGAGAACGCCGGCAGCTACCGCACCGTCCTGTACTGGCGGCCCATCGTGCCCGGTCTGAACGATTCCGACGCCGATATCGCGCGCGCCCGGGAGCTGTCCCCGTACGCGCACGCGACCGTCTTCACCGGCTTGTTCTTCCGTAGCGAGATCGCTGCCTATTACGAGGCGCACGGGCTGCCGATGCCGTACGACGAGACGGCCCGGCGCAAGATCATGCCGGAGGCGGCCGAGCAGCGGATCCTCGACGCCTTCGAGCGCGACGGCTCGTGGGGACCCCTGTTCCGCAAGACCTCCTGCGGCGTCGCCTACGCCCACGGTGAGGCCGACTACAACGGCCACTACGGCGTCCGCGAACTGTGCGACATCTGCCCGCCGGAGCAGATCGCCCGCTGCGCGGGCGCGTGGGTCAAGCCGGACCTGACGGCGGTGACGCAGGAGGCCCGCGGGCTCGGCGCGGTCGGTCAGATCGAGGTCAACGAGCGTGCCATCGTCGTGGAGGGACTGGACGAGCCGCCGCGCTACTACCTCCAGCACGGCTTCGGCTACCAGTGCCACGACCGCGACAAGCCCCACCACCACCGCCAGCACGGCCGGGCCCCCATCGGCTGGCAGGCGGAGAACGGAACCACACCGGCATGAACCTCTCCTCCTGGCCCGAGCTCCTCGTCGTCGACGTCGAGGGCAACGGCACCAACCCGCCCGACCTGGTCGAGGTCGCCGCCCTCCCCGTACACGGCGGCCGCCCGGACAAGAGCACAGCCGGCGCGTGGCTCAGCAAGCCGCGCCGCCCCGTGACCCCGTTCGCGGCACGAGTACACGGCCTGACCAACCAGGTCCTCGAAGGGAAGCCGGGCTGGGAGGAGATCGCCGACGAGATCCACGCGTTCCTCGGCACCGCGTGGATCGCCGCCCACAACGCGCACGTGGACTACCGCGCGCTCTCCGCACACCTGCCGAAGTGGCAGCCGGCCGGAGTCATCGACACGCTCCGGCTGGCCAAGGCCACCTACCCGGGCCTACGCAAATACTCGCTCGACGCCCTGATCGAGCACGTCCAGCCCGACCTGAGCGAGGCCCCCGCGCAGCGCCACCGGGCCACGTTCGACGCCTTCGCCACGGCGCAGCTCCTCCTCGCCATGGCCCCCCACTACGAGACCTGGGACCAGCTCGTCGCCGCGGCCGTGCCGCCCGGCCTGCCTGGCGCCCCCGAACCAGAACAGGAGCCCACCCTGTGGTGACCCACACCCCCTTCCGAATCGGCGTCCTCGGCACGCACTCCACCGGGAAGACCACCCTTCTCAAGCGCATCGAGATGGAGCTGCGTGGCCACGGCATCACCGCCGGCCGCACCGGCAACTTCGGCCGGAAGGCAGCCGAGCTCGGCCTGCCGAAGATGCAGCGGCACACCGAGACGTCCACCGAGTGGATCATCGGCCGGACCATCGCGAGCGAGATTGAGCTCGGCGCCGTCGATGTCGTCCTCGCCGACCGCGCGGTCCACGACGCCCTTGCCTACTACACCGCCGCCCTGGAGTTCCACGGCAAGCCGTTCGACTCCGCCGAGGTCGAGCGGCTCCGCCTCCTCGCCTCCACCCAGGCCCCGAAGTACGGCCTGCTCATCGCCACCCGCCTCGACCCCGACGCGCCCGTCAACAAGCAGCACACCTACGACCCCCGCTACCGCGCCCTCGTGGACAAGCACGTTCATCAGCTGCTGGAGGAGGAGCAGCTGGAGCACCTGGTGGTGGGCAGCGACGCCACGAGCCAGAACGGTGCCATCCAGACCGCCGTCGAGAACGCCCTCAAGGCGGTCGGTGCGTGAACACGAACCCGCCCGCGGGCTCCATCGACATAGCCGGCAAGACCGTCTCCCGCCTCGGCTTCGGCACCATGCGCCTTACCGGCCCCGGCACCTGGGGCGACCCCGATGACCGCGAGCGCGCCGTTCGCGTACTGCGCGAGGCTGTGCACACCCACGGCATCACCCATATCGACACCGCCGACGCCTACGGCCCCTACACCGTCGAGTACCTGATCAAGGACGCGCTTCACCCCTACCCCGACCAGGTGCTACTCGCGACCAAGGTCGGCATGGTACGTCCGGCCCCCAACGAGTGGGTGCCGCTCGGAAACCCCGCCTACCTGCGGGCCGGCGTCGAAGCGAGCCTGCGCCGCCTCGGCATCGAGCGCCTGGACCTCTGCTACCTGCACCGAATCGACCCCCACGTGCCAGTCGCCGACCAGATCGGCACACTCGCTGTGCTCCAGACCGAGGGGAAGATCGGGCACATCGGCCTGTCCAAGGTAAGCCCCGCCGACTTCCAGCTCGCCAGCAAGCACGCCCCCATCGCCGCCGTGCAGAACGTCCTCAACTCCAGCGAGCCGGATGACCCGATGGTCGACGTGTGCCGGGACCAGAACATCCCCTACGTCCCCTACCGGCCGCTCAACGCGGGGAAGATCGCCTCGAACGGCGGTGCGAGGAACGCCCTGTCCTGGCTGCTCGCCCTCGGCCCGCACGTCGCCCCGATCCCCGGCACCAGCCGCCCGGAGCACCTGGCCGAGCTCGTGGCCTTCACGAGGAGCAGGTGACGGCCATGTCCCCTGCGTACGCCCCGGGCCCGGTCCGCCCGCGGGCCCTCTATGAGAACTGGCGGCCGCCGGTCGTCGGCGTCGGGGTTCTGGTTCCCGTTGGCGCGGATCACCTTGTGCTCGTGCGAACCTGCGGCACCCTGGCCATCCCCACCGGGACGGTCGAGGACGCCCAGAGCCCCACGGACGCGGCCCGATCGGTCCTCACTGGCTTACCCGGCGGTCTGCCCGTTCAGCGTCACATCGCCGTGGAGCACGTCCAGATGCGACGTCGGCAGGTCACCACGCACGCGGTGGTCACCCGCTCTCTCCTGCCGGAACAGGTGAAGCGCCTCACCTATCGCGACCCGCGTGCCAAGGTCTGCATCGTGCCCACCACCGATGCTGTCGCAGCGCTGACCGAGCGAGGGCGTGCCCGCGTCCTCCTCGGCCTCCAGGCCCTCGCGATCGGCGCCACGGCCTACGTCGACGACGGCCGGATCCAGCTCGAATTCACCCCTGCCGACACGTCTCCGCGCTTCACCTTCGAGAGGACAGCAGCGCCGTGACCCAGGGCGAGGGATAGCGGTGGTACAGCCTCGCTGGTCAAGGGGCGTTCTCGGTCGAGGGCAGGGGCGTAGCGAAGAGGATCGCGCCTGGCTGGATCTGTCCGACTGAAACCGGCCGGAGGCGGCCTCCGGCGACCGTTCGGCCCGAAAACGGCCCGAAGTTGTGGGACGGTCTCTCGGTAAGACTGCGGGGAGAAATCGGCATTCGGGTCGAAGCCGCGATCGTGTCCGGATCATCCTTACTGTCATGTCTCTCGCCGCCGCGCTCGACGTGTCACACCTGCCCGACTACGCGTACGACTGGGCTCTGGTCGACGTCGAGACGTCCGGCCTGATTGCCCGCCGTGACCGGATCCTGTCGATCGCGGTGCTGACCTTCGGGCCGGACGGGATCCAGACCGGCGAGTACTCCACCCTGCTGAATCCAGGCTGCGACCCCGGCCCTGTGCACATCCACGGCCTGACCGCGGAACGGCTGAGCGGCGCCCCGACCTTCGAGCAGGTAGCCGGGCGGATCGGAGCGCTCCTGCAGGACCGCGTCATGGTGGCCCACAACGCACAGTTCGACTACGACTTCCTGGCCCATGAGTTCGCCCGCGCCCGGCTCTACCTCCCCGTCACCCAGCGCCTGTGCACCCTGGCCCTGAACCGGCGCGTGGAACCGCCCGCCGCCGACCTCAGCCTGGCGTCACTGGCCGCCCACTACGGCGTCCCGCAGACCAGCCCTCATGACGCACTGGATGACACGCGCGTCCTCGCGGGGATCTTCCGTTCCTCCCTCTCCGAAGCCGCACGGTTGGACGTCCCGCTGCCGCTGGTGCCCTGCCCGCCCCGACAGGATCCGCAGTTCGCGCCGAATCCACCGAAGACCCCGTGCGTCTACCGGAACCCGGGCCGCCCGGCGCCCGGCGGCCCGCTCATCCAGGGCATGAAGATCGCCATCACGGGCGAGACCGCGACCCCCCGGGCCGAGCTGGTGGCCCGATCCGTAGCCGCCGGCCTGAACATCATGTCGTCGGTCAGCCGGCACACCAGTGCTCTCGTCACCAACGACGCGGCCTCGGGCTCGGCGAAGGCACGGCGCGCGATCGCCGAAGGCGTCACGATCGTCGACGAGCACACCTTCCTCAAGCTTCTGGGAGAGGTATGTCCCGGAACACCGCACGAGAATCAGACACCAAAGAAGACCCTGGAAGCGGCGACCCCGGCCACGCCGCCTACGACGCCGACGCCGTCCCCCGCTGCGACCGCAGCCGTCGCGGACGCACCGGCACCCAGGCAGCCCGAGTCCACGCATTCCGCCAAGCCGTTCGGCCGTCGGCGAGTCCTGATTCTGGGCGGCACCCACGAGGAGGCATCCGCCGCCCGAGCCAGGGTCGTCGAACTGGGCGGGGCCGCCGCGATCAACCTCTCCGCTAGCGTCACCGACATCGTCCTCTTTCCCGGGGGCGAGCTCGACCGCCGCATGACCCGCATCACCGCGCTGGAGCTTCCGGTCCACGCGCACGGATGGCTCGGAGCCCCCACCTCCGAGCCGGCCGACGTCCCCGCCCAGAACGGCGCGATGACGGACGTTCTACCGCGCGGCGGAGTCATCGATCTCCCCACACTGCCCACCGCTGGCCAGTGGCACGTGGGTGCCTCCTGGGCGCAGCAGACGAACTGCGAGATCGACGTCGTCGCCTTCGTCCTCGACGAGGACGAGCAGGTCTCCTGCGACGGGGACTTCGTCTTCTACAGTGCGCCGGAAAGCCCCGACGGAGCCACCCGTCTCCTCTGCGACGGCCCGACCGAGCAGACCATCGCCGTCGGTCTCGCGGCACTGCCTCCCGCCGCCCACAGGATCGCGATCGCCGCCGCCATCGACGGCGCCGCCACCTTTGGAGACATCGGAGCGGTCCAGATCACCCTCGCACCAGGCGTCGACGCCCCGGCCGCGGCCCAGGCCACTCTGGACGCCGCCACCAGCGAACGCACCCTGCTCCTCGCCGAGATCTACCGCCGGGGCTCACGGTGGCGCTTCCGCGCCGTCGGTCAGGGCTACGACCACGGCCTGGAGGCCCTCGTACGTGGATACGGCGTCGACGTGGAGTAACCCTCGCGTGCGTGGGTGGGATGCCAGAAGGGCCAAACAGCCTGCCCGGATGAAACCGGTCATCGGCCGCCTCTCAGATACAGCGGGAGAGTTCGACGCCGGACGGAATGGGGTGAAGCGAGCGAGGAGGCGAACACCTTGACGAGATCATGCGGCACGCTCGCGCTGAAGCCGGCGCACCACAGGAACGGGCCACCGAGCACCGGTTCGGCCCACGTCTGCCAGCCGAAGCGCCCAGGCCGCGGGTCGGCATCGCGAACGAGCGAGACGATCAGGAGTGTCCCACGTACCCGTACGCGCTCGCTGTCTCGTGTCGATAATTGCGCCACTATGCGCACTCGCAAAGCTCAGGCACGACTTCCAGACCCGATGATGCATCAGGAAAGTCGGCATTGAGCCAGCATCCGTACTGCGCAGAACCACCCCTCGCCGCCACGAACCACAACCCGCCCCACCTGCCCTGAACTGCGAAGACCCTGCTCAGCCACTTACCTGCTAATCTCGCCAGGAGGTACCCATGAGGATGTTGATCATCTTCTCTTCTATCGAAGAATCCTTCGTCCTTCAAACACTCCTCAGGCCGCTTCCCAGAGGCCGGCGTCCAGGACCCGGGCGGCCTTGGTGATACTCCCAGGCATCAGGTGCCGGTAGGTCCGGTACGTCTCCTCGATGGACTTGTGCCCCATCCATTCCGCCACATCGGTGATCGGGATCCCGTTGCCGAGAGCGTTCGAGGCGAAGTAGTGCCGGAAGCCGTACATCCCCACCCCCTCCTCCGGCGGGAGATCCGCGAAGAGCCTCCTCACCCGCCGCCGCTCCATGCCCTCGGTGAAATAGCCGCCCAGACCGCGCAGCAGATAGCCGTCCCGCGTGGTGCCGTGCTTCTCCTCGTACCGCTCGATCGCCTCCCGGACCGACCGCGGCAGCGGCACTTCCCGGAACTCCGCCGCCTTGCGGTGCTTCAGCTTCGCCGGCCTCAGCGTGTTGGAATGAACCTACTCCCGCACCCGGTACACATCCTGCGCCACCACGTTGTTGACGTTCACCGCCCGCGCCTCACCGTTCCGCAGACCGCACCCCGCCATCATCACGATCTCCAGCGCCAGGTCCTCGTCGGCGACCAGCAGAGCCTGCTTCACGTAGCCGAGGGACGGGATCGCCACCTGCTCACGCACGTACTCCGGCTCCTGGACCCCCTTCACCGGGTCGTCCGCCATCGCCCCCTTGGCATACGCGTCCCGCAGGATCGTCTCGAGGACCCGGAAGATGTTCACCTGGTTACCCCGGCCGACCCCGTCGCCCTCCATCTCGTCCAGGAACCGTTCGACCACCATCGGTGTGACCGAGTTCAGCTT
Source organism: Streptomyces sp. NPDC056361 (assembly GCF_042262805.1). Taxonomy (NCBI): domain Bacteria; kingdom Bacillati; phylum Actinomycetota; class Actinomycetes; order Kitasatosporales; family Streptomycetaceae; genus Streptomyces; species Streptomyces sp. NPDC056361. The sequence goes on along the minus strand of NZ_JBHJQI010000069.1, from coordinate 7,170 downwards.
CCGCGCTCCCAGGCGAGGGACGATGTGCACGTTGATCGAACTGTCGACGTGCCAGCCGGAGCGGTCGACACCGGACAGCAGGGCGAGGGCGGAGTGCGGGAGATCGCGCCGCAGGTGGATCAGCATGACGACCAGCGAACAGCCGGCGTGGCCGGCGTCGGGACCGGCCCGCCTGTCCCCGAAGGCGGGGATCGCGACCAGCAGGGGCATGAACTGGGTGACGCCGTGCCTGTTTCCACTGATCAGCGAGATGGCGAGGGGTGCCCCGTGCCGGTCGGCGATCAGGTGGCGCTTGCCGCCGAGGCGGCCGTGGTCGACCAGCGAAGGTCCGGCGTGAGCCCCTTTTCAAGGCCCGGACGTGCGAGCCGTCGATCGCGGCGTCGTCCATGTCCAGCAGACCCGCTTGCGGAGTTCCACGAGGAGGATCTCGTGCAGGCGAGGCCACAGACCGGCCTCGGTCCAGTCCCGCAGGCGCCGCCGGCACGTCACCCCGCTGCGACCAATCGTCTCGGTCGGCACGTCCGCCCAGGTCACGCCCGTGCGCAGGACGGAGACGATCCCGCGCAGAACCGCACGACCATCCGTCGGCAGTCGGCCCGGATGCCCTCGGCGCCGCGGCGGACGAGGCGGGAGCAAGGGGTCACACGATCCCGTAGGCACCGCCGATACCTCACAGCGGGACCTCGGCGGACAGAGCTCACCATTGACCACTTGCGCATGTTTCGATCAGAGCAGATTGTTTGATCCAAGTTTGTTGACTTGCTCAAAACCCCGCGCCTACCTTAACCACCGCACCGTCCCCACAGAGAGGTGTGGACGTAGGGCATGACCTGCCTTCGTTAGCCGCTCCCAGCGTTCGGCCGACAAAGCAGGCAAGACAACTCCTCAGCAAGGGGCGAATCGGTCGCTCTGACGAACACGGCACAGGACTCCGTCGGTCCTCAACATTGACGGGGCATCTGGCGCCGCCTCCCTCACCAAGCAGGACTGCTGGACGGTCAGTTACCTCAAGATCACCAATCCCGCGAGGGGTGACGCCACCGTCGTCAGGCGCTTCGCCTGGTCGCTGCCCCGAAGTCCACTGCCGCCGATGCCGGACCGTTTCCCCAACACCCCTGCTCTTATGGGCCACCCCGCCGTGCGGGTTCGGCCAGTCAGCTTCCTTCCCCCCCCCCTTTCCCGACCTGCAAGGAGATAAAGGACCATGTCGCCAGTCACCCGACACCGAAGGCGTTTCACCTTCGCGGTAGCTCCCGCTGCCGCGTTCGCTGTTGTTGCCGCCGGATTGACCATCTCGCAGGTGGCGTCGGACGGGACGGCGAGCGCCGCCTCGGCCACGGCCCGCCCCGCGGCACCGGGCCCAGGGACCACGGTCACTGTCGCCGCCGCCGGCGACCTCTGCGGCGCGGCCTGCAACCAGACCGACGACGTCGTCACCGCGATGGCCCCCGACGCAGTCATCACGACGGGCGACAACGCCTACGAGAAGGGCACCCTCTCGGAATTCACGTCCAAGTACGACCCCAACTGGGGCAAGTTCAACACGAAGGCGTACCCGACAACCGGCAATCACGAGTACGAGACGGAGGGCGCCGCGGGTTACTTCGACTACTTCGCGAGCAAGGGTGTGCCGACCGGCGACCGTAGCAAGGGCTACTACAGCTACGACCTCGGCGACTGGCACATGGTGGCGCTGAACTCGAACGTGAGCCACGGCGCCGGGAGCGCCCAGGAGAAGTGGCTGCGGGCGGACCTCGGGGAGAGCGACAGGCCTTGCACCATGGCGTACATGCACCATCCGAGGTTCTCTTCCGGCGAGCACGGTGACAACTCCAGTGTCAGCGCGCTGTACAAGGCCCTGACCGACCACAAGGCCGATATCGCCGTCTTCGGCCACGACCACCACTACGAGCGCTTCGCCCCTGCAATGGCCGACGGCACCAAGGACACCGCGAACGGACTCCGGACGTTCGTCATCGGTACGGGCGGTCGGGCGCTCTACTCCTCGCGGAGCACCACCTCCGGCCCGAAGGAGGCCTTCAACAACAACACCTTCGGCGTGGGGCGCTTCGACCTGTCCGCCACCGGCTACACGTTCTCCTTCAAGCCCGTGTCCGGCCGAACCTACACGGATTCCGTAAGCGGCAGCTGCCATGCCAAGTCCGGTCCCTGGGGAAACGCCCCCATCGTGTCGGGCGCCACGTACGAGGCCCGGCTCGCCAATGGCCATGCGATCGACAATCCGAAGTACTCGACTGCACAGGGCACCCAGCTGGTCGCGTGGCAGGCCAACGGCGGCTCCAACCAGCGGTGGAAGATCAGCAGTAACGGCGACGGGACCTACCGGCTCAAGAACGTCGCCTCGGGGATGTGCGCCGACAACGAGGGCCACTCCACCTCCGCCGGAGCAGAGATCATCCAGTGGCCCTGCGCCGACAGCACCGATCAGCAGTGGTCGATCCTGCCCAGGGGCAGCGGCTACGAACTGGTCAACAAGACCAGTGGTCTGGCTCTGACCGCGGAGTCCGAGACCAGCGGGGCCGGACTGGTCCAGCAGCCCCGCACCGGCGGTGCATCGCAGACCTGGCGCTTCGTCAAGCTCCCCTGATCACATTCGGCCGCGGAACCCCCAGAGAGCCAGCCTATGTATCTGTCCCACACCCGCGCCGCCGATCGGCACGCCGGCGGCGCGGGCTCCGAACGGAAGCTGTCCGGCCGCGCCGTGTCGGCCGTACCGCCCACAGTGCTGGCGCTCGGCACCGTCAGCCTGGTTACCGACCTCTCGTCGGAGATGGTCACCGCCATCCTGCCTATGTACCTGATGTACGGGCTGGGTATCAGCTTCCTCCAACTCGGCGCACTCGACGGGCTGTACACCGGTGCCACGGCTCTGTTCCGGCTCGGTGGCGGTCTTGTGGCCGACAGACTGCGGCGGCCGAAGGCCGTCGCAACGGCCGGATATGCTCTGTCGGCCTTGACGAGGCTCGGCCTGCCCGCTGCCGGCACGTCGGTCGCGGGCCTGAGCCTCATGGTGGCGGCCGACCGCACCGGCAAGGGCATACGTACCGCGCCCAGGGACGCCCTCATTACCGCGGCCGTGTCCGAGAAGGACCTGGGAACGGCGTTCGGTGTGCACCGCGCCATGGACAGTTGCGGCGCACTACTCGGCCCAGTGCTGGCCTTCGCCGTTCTGTACGCCGTACCCGGCGGGTATGACACCGCCTTCCTGGTCAGCTTCTGTCTGGCCGTGGCGGCGGTCGTGATCATGGTCTGCTTCGTCGACGGTCCGGGCATCACAGCGGCAGGGGAACAGCTGAGGAGCGTACGGGGCGGCGTGTCCTCGCTGTTGGTACCGGAGGTCCGGCGCTGCATTCTCACCACAGCGCTGCTCGGCGTGTTCACGGTCGGCGACATGTCCCTCTTCGTCGGCATCCAGCAACGGCTGGACGCACCAGTCCAAGCCCTCGTGCTGCTGCCTTTCGGCACCGCGTTGGTCTTCATGGCCGCGGCGGCGCCGATGGGACGGCTCGCCGACCGGATGGGGCGGCGGAGGCTGTTCATCGCCGGACATGTACTGCCGGCCGGCGCTTATGCGTTCGTGCTGGCCGCTCCGTTCGAGGGCTGGCCCGCCCTCGCCCTCGTTCTTGCCTTGCACGGTCTGTTCTACGCCATGACTGATGGTGTGCTGATGGCGTATGTGGCTCCGCACATTCCCAAGTCATCCCGTGCCACGGGCCTGGCCGCTGTGCAGACCGTCCAGGCTCTCTGCCGCGCTGTGGGTGCAGTGGCCTTTGGCGGCCTCGCCGCGTGGAGTGGGCTCGCAACGGCCTTCACCGTCTTCGCCATCGGGATGGCAGTCTCGGTCGCCGTTGTCACCCTTTGTCTGACTCGGAGTCCCCGATGAATCGCCGCCGCATTGTCGGCCTCGTCCTCGCGACTGCCCTGGTCGCTGGGGCAGGAGGGCTCGTGGCTTGGCGTAGTGCCGCGAGCGACCGTGGAAGCGGCACGCTCGATCTTCGGCGGCCGGGAACCGTTGTCACCGTGACCGCCGATGAGCCTCGCGTCGAGCAGTCGACCATGGACGGCAAGCACCTGGCCGATGGCCCGGACTGCATGCGGGCTGCCGTGGCCGCCGGCACCTTGGTCTGTCTGCGGGGCCTCCCCGGGCCGTTCTCCTCGGAGGTCCGCGTCTACCACTCCGGCCGAGACTCCCCCGTGGTGACGGTGCCTCTGTGGGGCGAACCCAGCAGGGCACGGGTGTCGCCGTCCGGGAACCTGGTGGCCTGGACAGTCTTTCGCTCCGGCGACTCCTACCTGCAACAGGGCCGTTTCTCCACAACGGCAGGTCTCTACGATCTACGTGACGGTACCCACGTCGGATCGCTGGAGGACTTCACGGTCGTCGTCGGCGGCAGCCGGTACCAGGAGGAGGACAGAAACTTCTGGGGCATCACTTTCGCCGCGGACGACCGTACCTTCTACGCGACGATGGCGAGCCGGGGAAAGACTTGGCTGGTGCGCGGCGATCTGCGGGACCGTTCGCTCATCTCCGTCAGGGAGAACGTGGAGTGCCCCTCACTCGCCCCCGACGGGACGCGCGTCGCGTACAAGAAGCGCGTGGACGGCGACCGTTGGCGTCTTCACGTACTGAATCTGCAGACACAGGAGGACACGCCGCTCGCCGAGACCGCTGACATCGACGACCAGCCCGCCTGGCTGGACGAGAAGACCGTCGCGTACGCCCGGACTGCTAGCGGGGGCACCTCCGTCTACGCCATCGCCGCCGACGGATCGGGCACACCCCGGCGAGTGGTCGAGGGCAGCTCCCCGTCAGTCACGACCACGGTGCGTTGAGGACCCGGTCCCCATTGGGCTTCGAGCGACGTCGAACCTTCACAACGCGGTTTGTGGTCGTGAAGGTCGACGTCCTCGAGGGAGAGGGACTGCGATCGTTCGGGTCTGACCCCTGGTCGGTGGTGACGCCGGGTAGGGGTCCGTGCGAGTGAGGGGCTACACCCTACGCACGACCATCCCTGCACGACATGTCGGAGACCCGACGCTGTCGCTCACGCGACATCGAGCACCCGTGCCTGCAGCCATCGCCAAGGAAGCCCTCGCCGCCCTCGTCCGGCCTGAGGCCCCGACCGGCGGCGCGGTGTCCGCTTGAGCCGATCGTCCCGACGTCCCGTTCTCACCTCAGAGGCCGCCCCCCTGGTGGGCTCTGCCCCTCCAGGTTCTTCCTCACCGAGAACGACTGCCGATCATACGATCAACTCTCACCGATTCTCGATCGCCTTATTGACTTCGATCCGAAAGTGACCAGACGATACGGGCGCCGCCTCACCCCTCACCTCCCCTCGGTCGCGGACGACCACCGGCGGGGTGCGCGCGGTCGGGCAGTGAGGCCCGAACCGAACCCTCAGGAGATGCGCCATGCACGATTCCGAGCCACTGCGGACCAGCCGAAGGGCGCTGCTGAAGGGCACCGCCGCCGTCGGCACAAGCGCCGCGATATCACCCTTCCTTCTCGCCTCCCCTGCGCACGCCCGCATCACGACCGGCGACTACACCATCCGGTTCGACAACGGCGCCCGGCAGACCATCCTCGGTCTGGGCTTCGAGATCCAGTCCGACTCGATCGGATCCAGCAACGACGGACTGCCGAGCACGGTCAGCGGTGTCCCCTACGACCTGACGGCGAGCGAGCGCACCCGCTTCTACCAGCAGATGCTCATGGCCGGCCGCGCGGACCGCGGGTTTCGCTACTGTCGGCTCGCCCTCGGCCTCTACCACCGCGGGCTGGATGCGTCCCGCAAACGGATCGTGGATCGCTACCCCGGGCAGTCGTCCCTGCTCGCCGACATGATCGGCCAGGCCGGCATCGAAGGCATCTCGGCGGAGTACTGGTCCCCCGCGCCGGGCTGGAAGAGCAACGGCTCGTACATCAAGGGCGCTCTGGCCTCGTTCGCCGCAGCCGACCTCGACGCGCTCGGCGACGCGATGGTGGCCGACCTCGACTATCTCAGCGCGGCCGGGGTGCCGATCTCCATGTGGGGTCTGCAGAATGAGCCGTCGTTCGCCACGAGCTACTCGTCCTGCACCTATGACACAGCTCAGTATTTGGCCGCCTTCAAGGCGGTGGCCCCCAAGATCCGTGCGAAGTACCCACAGGTCATGATCCACGCCAACAGCCTCGATGGCTGGAGCGGAGCACGTGGCCAGGCCATCAAGGGTGACCCCGCCGCCCTCTCGTACGTCGACGCCTGGACGTACCACCGGATCGGCAAGGACAGCAACGAGCAGATCGCGACGGACTTCACCTCGGGCGCCGTCGGAAGGCCCGTCTTCAACAACGAGTTCGAGTATCTCGACGAGCAGACCTCGGACGCCCGCACGCTGAACACCGCCCAGTCCATCATGAACTGGATGACGTTCCAGGACGCCCCGACCTGGTTCTGGCTCCACGCCCTGAAGCCCACTACCAACAGCGAGTCCCCCGGGTACTCGCTCGGCTTCTGGCGCCCTCCCCACGACACCGACTTCAGCCGCTTCCCGGACCTCCCGGCGGGGCACTGGACCTTCAATCCGCAGAACTGGAACGCCGTCGCCGGGTTCGTGAAGTACATGCCGTGGGACTCCGTGCGCCACCACGTCGAGGAGCCCGTCCACACCGACGGCAGCCCCTACCGGGACCACCGGATCATGGCCTGGAAGACCCCGTCGGGGAAGCCGGTGTTCGCCATCACCAACCGGTCCACGACGACGCCGTTCACCTACACCGTGGACACGCAGACCGCCGCGACGTTCCAGGGGCACCGGTACGGCCCCTCGGTCAACAACCGGACGCTCGCCTCCAAGCAGGGACCGATCCTCACCCTGACCGTCCCACCCCTGTCCGTCGAGTTCTGGGTCCGTACCCCCTGACCTCTCCCCTCCTCACCTTCTGGAGTTCCCCCATGTTCCTTTCTCCTGTGTTCGGGCGTGCCGTGTGGTCGATCGCGGTGGTGTCGGCGCTGGCCGTGGTGGTGCCGGCACAGGCCGGCGCTGCCGAGGCGGCTGCCGGTCGTGCCTGGTTCCTGGACTGCTCGGCCGCCTCGGACGGTGACGGCAGCCAGTCCGCCCCCTGGAAGACCCTCGCCGCAGCCAACGCGCACGTCTTCCAGCCCGGTG
>NZ_JBHJQI010000068.1:26881-45001 GCF_042262805.1 Streptomyces sp. NPDC056361 | reverse complement strand
CCCCTGTTCCGGTCGCGGCCCCGCGGGTGTGAAGGCGGGTCATCAGCCGATCAGCAGCAGCCACCGGCGGTGGCGGTCGCCGGTTCGCTCGCCTGGGCGCCGGCGGTGGCCGGGGTGGAACAGCACGTGCCGGCCTGTTGCTTGGCCAGGGTGTCGGCGTCGGCCTTGACGACGTACACCTCCCACGGCTCGCGGCCGGGGCCGTGGACCCACACCTTGTCCTGGAGGGCGTAGCAGCAGGTGGTGTCGTTCTCCTCCGTGGTGGCGAGACCTTCTCGGGCCAGCCGGGTGGTGGCTGCGTGGACGGCGTCGGTGGTGTCGACCTCGACGCCGAGGTGGTCCAGGCGGGTGGCCTCGCCGTCGGTGCCCTCGATGAGGACGAGCTTGAGCGGCGGTTCGGCGATGGCGAAGTTGGCGTAGCCGTCGCGGAGTTTGGCCGGCTCCGTGCCGAAGAGCTTGGAGTAGAAGGCGACGGATGCCGAGAGGTCGGGGACGCGCAGGGCGAGCTGTACACGAGACATGACGGTCCTCCTGCTGTGAGGGCGGGGTACGGGCGGGTCAGCAGCCGCCGGAAGTGGACGGGGAGCCGACGCCGAGCTGGATGAGGGCCGGGGTGGGGGCGCAGCAACCGCCGCCGTCGGCCTGGTTGTCGGTCTCCGGCTGGTCGAAGAGGCCGGCTCCGCCGCAGACGCCGGTCTCGGGCAGGACGAGCTCGACGCGCTCGGCGGACTCGCGGTCGCCGGCGATGGCGGCGACGACGGAGCGGACCTGCTCGTAGCCGGTGAGGGCGAGGAACGTGGGCGCGCGGCCGTACGACTTCATGCCGACCAGGTACACCCCTTCCTCCGGGTGCGACAGCTCCTTCACGCCGTGCGGGTAGACCGTGCCGCAGGAGTGCTGGTTCGGGTCGATCAGCGGGGCCAGTTCGACGGGGGCCTGGAGGCGCTCGTCGAGGCCCAGGCGGAGTTCGTCGAGGAAGGACAGGTCGGGGCGGAAGCCGGTCAGGACGATGACCTGGTCGACCGGGTCGAGGCGGCGGCCGTCCTCGGCCACCAGCACGAGCTGCTCGCCGTCGCGCTCGATCGCGTCCGTACGGAAGCCGGTGACGGCGTCGGCGTGGCAGTCGTCGACGGCGGCCTTGGCGGCCAGGCCGAGGGCGCCGCGCGCGGGGAGCTGGTCGGCGGTGCCACCGCCGAAGGTGGAGCCGGAGATGCCCCGGCGGAGGATCCAGGTGGCGTGCGTGCCGGTGCCGTCCTCGGACTTCGCGAGGTCGGCGAGGGAGGCGAGTGCCGTGAAGGCGGAGGCGCCGGAGCCGATGACGGCGGTGCGCTTGCCCGCGTACCGGCCTCGTACGGCGGGGTCGTCGAGGTCGGGGACGCGGTAGGAGATCCGGTCGGCCGCCGCGCGCTCGCCGAGGGCGGGGAGTCCGTCGCCGCCGGCCGGGCTCGGGACCGCCCAGGTGCCGGAGGCGTCGATGACGGCGCGGGCGAGGATCCGCTCCTCGCGCCCGTCGGCGTAGGCGACGTGGACGGTGAAGGGCTGGGCCTCGCGGTCGGCGTCGACGATCCGGTCACGGCCGACGCGGGAGACGCCGGTGACCCGGGCGCTGAGCCGGACCTTGTCGCCGAGGACGTCGGCGAGCGGCTGGAGGTAGTCGGCCGCCCAGTCGCCGCCGGTCGGGTACGTGCCCGCGTCCGGCTTCACCCAGCCGGTCGGGGCGAGCAGCTTCTCGGCCGCCGGGTCCGTGACCTCGCTCCAGGTGGAGAAGAGCCGCACGTGTGCCCACTCGCGTACTGCCGCGCCGGCCCGCGCACCCGCCTCCAGGACCAGCGGCTCCAGGCCGCGGTCGACGAGATGAGCAGCGGCGGCCAGACCGGCAGGGCCGGCCCCGATGACCACGACAGGCAGCTGCTCGGTGGCGGTGACGTTCATGGCGATTCCCCTTGTGTTTCGACGTCCGTCGATCTCTTGCGCCTTCAGCTTGGCACTTGTATCGACGAGCGTCAACATAGACATCCATCGAATTGATGGGTTCACTCGCGGAGTGCGGCAAGGTCGCAGGGATCTCGCGGCCGGGCCCGGCCGGAGCCCGGCCGGAGCGCGGCCGGAGCGCGGCGGGGCACCCCGACGGCTCGTCCGCTGATAGCGCGACGTGCAACCCCTGAGTGCCTGGTTCGATGTGTGTCAACATAGACGTATGTCGAATGTGAAGGCGCTGCCGCTTCTGGAGCCCGCCGTCGAGCCCTGCTGCCCGCCGCTCGCCGAGCGACCGCTGACGGCCGAGGAGGCCGAGCGGACCGCGGTCATGTTCAAGGCGCTGGGTGACCCTGTCCGCTTGCGACTGTTCTCCGCGGTCGCCTCGCACGAGGGCGGTGAGGCGTGCGTCTGCGACATCTCCGACGTCGGCGTCTCCCAACCGACCGTCTCCCACCACCTGAAGAAGCTCAAGGAGGCCGGGCTGCTCTCCTCCGAAAGGCGCGGCACCTGGGTCTACTACCGCGTCGAACCCGCCGTCCTCGCCGCCATGGGCGCGCTCCTCACCAAGGCCGCCGCCGCGTAGTCCCGGCAGGAGCTCGGACTTGCAACCTGTACCCAGGTACAGGCTTGCCGTCGGACATGTCCCGGCCTCGAGGAACGCTCTCCAGGGGCGGGCCGCCACCCGCCGGGATGCGCCGTGACCGGCGAAGAGCTGCGCAGCGGGCAGGTCGCGGCCGTGGCCGGGGTGAACATCCAGGCGCTGCGCTATGACGAGCGGCGTGGCCTGCTGCCCGAGCCCGAGCCCGAGCCCGACCGCGGCCCGGGCGGGTACCGCCTGTACGGCGAGGACGCGGTCACCGTGCTTCGGGTGGTCAAGGCCGCCCAGCGGCTGGGCTTCACGATGGAGGAGGTCGCTCGGCTGCTGGAGGCCGGCCGCCACCGGCACGGCCGGCCGATCGCGGGGCTCCAGGAACGTGCTGCGGCCAAGCTCGCCGAGGTGAACGCGAGGATCGGCGATGTCACCCCGACCGCACCGCTCTGTCGGCCGCAGTCGACGCGGGTCGCGACGACCTGACGGTGTGCGCCTCCAGCACGGGATGCCCCATCCCCTTCAGCGGTCCGGCCGCCAGTAGGCTCACCGATCCTGACCGTCGCGCGTTCCGTTGGCCTGGTCGCCCTCGCCGCCCACGGCGGCATCTTCGTGGTCGGTTTGATCACCTGGGGCATGGTCGCCGGCGGTTTGACCTCCGAGTCGTCTCGCCGAAGTCAGTCGTGCCGGGCGAGCTTGACCGCGGAGACGAGGAGGACCACGGCCAGCGCGGGGATGAGCACAAGGTCCGGGAACACACCGAGGAGCAGCCCGCCCAGTACCGCGCCGACGATCGAGCCTCCTGCCATGACCAGGGTGAAGCGGAGGTTGGTGCCGAGTACGGCGAAGCTGCCGTCGCGGCTGTAGCGGGCGAAGGCCACCAGCATGGTCGGCAGGGAGACCAGGAGGGAAAGGCTTCCGGCGGTCTTGATGTCCTCGCCGAACAGCAGCACGATCGTCGGGATCAGCAGCTCGCCGCCGGCCACGCCCATGATCGCCGCGACCACCCCGATGCCGAAGCCGGCCACGACACCGGCAGGCACCCGAGCCCACAGCGGCAGCTCGAACGCCCCCAGGGTGGTGGTGTGCGTGACTGCCAGGGCGGCTGCCATGAGCACCATCAGAGCCGCCAGGACCTTGTAGAGGGTGGCGCTCCGCATGCGCACGGCCCAGGCCGCTCCGGCCCAGGCGCCCAGCAGACTGCCGGCCAGCAGATTGACCGCGACGGGCCAGCGCCCGGCCACCTCGGCAGCCGGGACGGCCGCCAGCCGGGCGGGCAGCGCGACCAGGACCACGACCAGGCTCATGGCCTTGTTCAGGATGACGGCCGAGAGCGCGGCGAACCCGAAGAGGCCGATCAGCAGCGGCAGGCGGAACTCCGCGCCGCCCAGACCGATCATCCCGCCCAGAACGCCGATCGCCGCTCCCGCACCGAACACCACGGGCGCCGGGTGCGTCGAGCGGGGAGGGGCGAGGTTCTGGTAGGCGGTCATGACGGGCATCCTCGCTGGTGGCCGCCCCAGCCTGCTACGGCCGGGCCACACCTTCGGGGAAAGCCACCGGGTGTCCGCTCAGGGTTCGTCCCTACCTCTGAACATCAGCACCGTGGTTGGCACGGCAACCAACGGCACGTCGGACCTCAGGCGAGTCGGCGACGATGTCGAAAGGGTGTCCGCCCTCGTTGTCCGATCCACGGCCGAGAAGGCCGGTTGGCAGAATCCGCTCCATGACGATCCACACCGTGCATGCGATCTCCGTGGTGCCGCTGACCGCCCACCACGCCGCCCAGGTCCTGGCGATCTACCAGGCCGGTATCGACGAGGGCAACGCCACGTTCGAGACCACCGCCCCGACCTGGACGGAGTTCGACACGGCCAAGCTGCCCGAGCACCGTTTCGCTGCCCTGGATGCCGACGGCACCGTGCTCGGCTGGGTTGCCGCCACCAAGGTCTCCGACCGTTGCGCTTACGCGGGCGTGGTGGAGCACTCGGTCTACGTCCACCCCGACGCGCGTGGCCGGGGCGTCGCCAGGACCCTGCTCGACGCGCTGATCGAGTCCACCGAGGCGGTGGGGATCTGGACCATCCAGTCCGGCATCTTCCCTGAGAACACGGCCAGCCTCGCCGTGCACGCCCGCGCGGGCTTCCGGGTCATCGGCTCCCGTGAGCGCATCGGCCGGCACCACGGTGTCTGGCGCGACACCGTCCTGGTCGAACGGCGCAGCCCCCATATCGGCTGACGGGCCTCAGCCGCTCTCGCCGAGGGTGAGCTGGCGGTGGTGGAAGTCGAAGTGCCGGGTGGGGTATCGGTAGAGGTCCGCGAGGGTCATGAAGTCCTTGAAGAAGGGGTCCCACCGGACCGGGTAGTGCATGCCCCGCGCCAGATCGTGCTCGGACTCCTTCGCGAGCCGCCGCTCCAGCGAGCCGGTGATCCGGTCGAACGCGGCGACCGTCCTTCGGGGCCCGAAGACCTTCACGGCCCCGCACGGCCCGAGGTAGTTGACCAGGTCGAAGGGGCGTGTCCCCGCGTTCAGCACTCCGGCGAAGCGCTTGCTCGCGCTCCGGGGCAGTCGGCTGAAGACGCGCGCGAGGCCCAGCAGGACCCGGGTGACGAGGTAGCCGAAAAGCATGTGCCACAGCAGTTGCCCGTTGGTCCACCGGGTGCCGTTGGTCGGGCGGGCGAGGTCGGTCGGCGTCGCGTCGTCCAAGAGCGCGTGGAAGGTCCGGCGGGCCCTGGCGTACTCGTCGAGGACGGCCTGCCGGTCCAACGCTGAACGATCGCCCATGATCACTCCGCTCCTGTTCGGAGACCCGGAGACCCGGAGACCCGGAGGCCCGGAGCCCTGGAGGCCCGGAGCCCCGGGCCTGGATGATTCCCGCCCGGATGCGCCGTGGAACCTTCGGCGTTCTCGTTCAGTCCTCGGCGAGCAGCGGTCCGAAGGTCTGTGTTGGGAGGGCGACAGCCTCGGCCTGGCTGGTGATGCGGCCGGGGACATCGGGGTGGCGGTGTGCCCACGTCTCGGCGGTGGAGCGGTCGGCGAAGAAGTTCATCGCGTCGCAGCAGACGCCGGTTGCCGGGACGACTCGGAGCAGGCCACCACCCGGCTGTCCTTCGTCCGCGACTCCCAGGCTGCCGGGCTCACTCTCGCCGAGATCCGCTCGGTCCTCGCCCTGCGCGACAGCGGCCAGGCCCCGTGCATGGAGGTCGGCACGCTCATCGAGCGGCACTTGGCCGACATCGAGTGCCGCATGAGCGAGCTGCGCGCGGCACGTGCAGCGCTGCGCGAGGCCCGTGCCGCGCTGCGCGAGCCGGCCCGCCGGGCCGTTGCGACCGACCCGGATAGGTGCACGGACGGCGACATCGGCACCGTCCTCGCGCGCCCCGCCGGCTCAGGCGGTACCGAGTAGTCCGGCGATCTGGCGGGCGGCTTCGCGGGCGGGGCGGCCGGCGCCGATGAGGGTGGCGGACGCCGGTCCCGTCCAGTCGCCGTATCCGAGGAGGTGGAGGCGGGGTTCGGCGAGGGCTTGGGTGCCGTGGGTGGGGATGTGGCCGCGGGGGCCGCGCAGGCCGAGGGGTGCGAGGTGGGAGAGGGCGGGGCGGAAGCCGGTGCACCAGATGATCGCGTCGGCGTCCGCGCGGGTGCCGTCGGCCCACTCGACGCCGGTTGCCGTGAGACGGGCGAACATCGGCTGGGCCTTGAGGAGCCCGGCGTCGCGTGCTTCGCGTACGGGCGGGACGGCGACGATGTCGCCCAGCGAGGCCACGCCTCCCGTGTCCGTCCGCCCCTCGTCCAGCGCGCGGCGGCGGGCGGTGGCGTGGTCGAAGAGGGCGCGGCCGTCGATGTCGTCGGCGAGGTAGCGCGGTTCGCGGAGGGTGACCCAGGTCAGGTCGGTGTCGTACGCGAGGTCGGCGGCGATCTGGGCGCCGGAGTTCCCGCCGCCCACCACCACGACCCTCCCCCTAGGGCTTCGCCCTGGGGGGGACCCCCAGCCCGGCGAAGTCGGCCGGGCGCCGGTACTCGACCGTGTGGAGCTGGGCACCCTTGAACTCCGTACGCCCGGGGACGGCGGGGATGAAGGGGCGCCACCAGGTGCCGGTCGCGCTGATGACCGTACGGGCCCGCCAGGTTCCGGCATCGGCCTCGACGCGGAGGAACTCGCCGTCGCGGTGGACCGCTTCGACGCGGACGGGGCGGACGACGGGGAGCTCGTAGCGCTGCTCGTAGTCGGAGAGGTACGAGACGACGTGCGCCGCTCCTGGGTACGTTTCCCCTGGCTGCGGTGGCATGAGCCTTCCCGGTAGCGAGGAGTACGCGGCCGGGGAGAAGAGGTGGAGCGAGTCCCAGGCGTGCTGCCAGGCCCCTCCCGGGGCGGCCTGGGCGTCGAGCATCACGAAGTCCAGGCCGAGGCGGCGCAGGTGGTAGCCGGCGGCGAGCCCGGCCTGGCCGCCGCCGATCACCACCACGTCCACGACCTGGGTCACTCGGCGTCCGTCTTCCCGCGCATGAAGATGACCGCGACCAAAGCCAGGCCCACGGCCGCGCCGATGATCTGCATCCCGACGAACGCCGGGACCGAGGCGGGCGCGATGCCGGCGAAGGTGTCGGTGAAGGCCCGCCCGACCGTCACTGCCGGGTTCGCGAAGGACGTGGACGAGGTGAACCAGTAGGCGGCGCCGATGTAGGAAGCGACCGCCACCGGCGCGAAGCGGAGACGGTCCGTACGGGCCAGGCCGAAGATCAGCAGGATCAGGCCGGCCGTCGCGACGACCTCGCCGAGGAGGAGGTTGCCGGCCGAGCGGTCGTGCGCGGACCACTTCACCAGCGGCTCGCCGAACATCGCGTCCGCCAGGATCGCGCCCGCGATCGCGCCGACGATCTGGGAGGGGACGTAGACGGCGAGCTCCCGGGAGTTCACGCCCGCGCCGCCGCGTCGGGCGGTCCACCACTCGGCCAGGGTGACGGCCGGGTTGAAGTGCGCGCCGGAGACCGGCCCGAGGAGGGCGATGAGGACGCCGAGGCCGAAGACGGTCGCGGTGGAGTTGGCGAGGAGCTGGAGCGCCACGTCGTCGGTGAGCTGGGTGGCCTGGATGCCGGAGCCGACGACGACGGCGACGAGGGCGGCGGTGCCCACCAGCTCGGCGGCGGCTCGTGCGGCGAGCGGGGTACGGGGCGGGGTGGCGCCGGGTGCGGGCTGCGGCGACGTGTCGGTGGCTATGGCGTCGCTCGCAGCGGGCTCGGTGGCGGTCACGGGCGGGTACTCCTCGGCAGGTGGGGGCGAGAGGCTACGGGCAGGCTCTCTTGGTGTCGGCGTTGGCGCGGGCGGCCGCGGCCAGGTCGGCGAACTGACCGGCCAGGGCCTCGATGACGTCCGGCTTGAGCCGGTAGTAGGTGAAGCGGCCGCACGGCTCCGTCTCGACGACCCCGGCCTCGCGCAGCACTCTCAGGTGGTTGGAGAGGTTGGTCTGCTTGGCACCGGTCTCCTCCACGAGGTGGGTGGTGCAGAGCGTCTCGCGGGCGAGCAGGGTCACGATCTGGAGGCGCAGGGGATCACCCAACACCCGGATCAGATCAGTATCGACTGACGTCATCATGGACTGATACTGTCACATCACCCGGAACTGATACCAGCCTGGGCTGACCTCTTTGAACCCGCCGAAGGGGGTTCTCCCCATGACCGAGTCCTCGCGCTCGACGAGGTCCATCCCGAGCCGCTGACCGACGAGGTCGTCCAGGCCGCCGACATCGTGGTCACCATGGGCTGCGGCGACGCCTGCCCCGTGGTGCCCGGCCACCGCTACCTGGACTGGCCCGTCCCTGATCCGGACGGGGCCGCGATCGCGGTCGTACGTTCCGTCCGCGACGCCACCGACGCCCGGATCACCACCTTGCCGGACACCCTGCCCAGCACCTGAAGCCTCCCGTCCCCGCACCACGCCCCGTCCCTGCCCAAGGAAGAACCGATGACCGCTCCGCTCGCCTCCGTGCTCTTCGTCTGCGTCCACAACGCCGGCCGCTCCCAGATGGCCGCCGGATTCCTCGACCACCTGGCCGGCGACCGCATCGAGGTCCGCTCCGCGGGTTCGATCCCGGGCGACCAGGTCAACCCGGCCGCCGTCGAGGCCATGGCCGAGGTCGGCGTCGACATCTCCGACCGGAAGCCGAAGGTCCTGACCACGGAGGCCGTGCAGGCGTCCGACTACGTCATCACGATGGGCTGCGGCGACGCCTGCCCGATCTTCCCCGGCAAGAAGTACCTCGACTGGGCCCTGGAGGACCCGGCCGGCCAGGGTGTTGAGGCCGTGCGCCCGATCCGTGACGAGATCAAGGGCCTGATCGAGGGCCTCATCGCCGAGATCGACGCGAAGCAAGAGGCGTAACCGAAGCGACCGGGCCCACCGCCGACGACGTCGTCTCCGTCGATCTGACGGGACGTCAAGGAGGTCGCCGACTCCGAGGGCACGGTCCACCGCGCGAAGGCCGTGATCATCGCGACCGGCTCCGGCTACCGCAAGCTCGGCCTGCCGAACGAGGACGAGCTGTCCGGTCGCGGCGTCTCGTGGTGCGCGACCTGCGACGGGTTCTTCTTCCGCGGCCTTCCCGTCGCGGTACGTGTCGGCGTGGCGTTCTGCCGGCCGATCCCGGGTGGTGTCAAGTGCCGTGAGCGGTGCTCAGGTCGTGCAGGTGCCCGAGTCGACGAACTGGCGCGTGCCGGTGTACTCGTCGTACACGGCGACGGCCCAGCGGGTGTAGTTCCAGCTTCTGTTGCGGTGGAACTCCTCCATGAGGCTGCGGCAGAGGGATGCCTCCACGGTGCCTGCGAGGGTGGACTGGGAGGCGCGGCTGGTGAAGCGGCTGTTGGGGTCGTCGGTCCATACGTAGGCGGCGTTCTCGACGGGGTCGAAGCCGAGGCTGATGCCGTCACCCGGGCCGATGGGGTCGGCGTTCGTCCTGGCGGTGTCGGCGTTCCAGCGGGCGGTGATGGCCTTGACCGCGGCGTCGGCGACGCGGATCTCCGCCTTGTCGCTGCTGGGGAATCCCGCCGTCGCCATGCCGGCTTCGTCGCCGTGCCACTGTCCGGCGATCTCGCCGAAGCAGCCGTCGGTGGCCTCGCCGAAGCCGATCGCCGGGGCCTCGACGTCGGACGTCTTCCAGTGGATGGAGAAGCGGCCGTAGGGCCAGGTGGTGGGCTTGTCCTTGAGGCGGTGGGCGAGGGCGGTGCAGGCCGCCATCCGGCCGGCCTCGCGGAACACCTCCTGGTAGTCGTCGGGGAGCTGGGGGACGGGGCCGCCGGTCACGATCAACGTCTGCGCGCGCAGGTTGAACGTGACGGTGGGGCGCATGAAGTCCATGTCCTTCGTGGCCAGCATCGAGGTCATGTGGTCGCGGATGGCCTGTGCGGCGTCCTGTTCCTCGGGGCTGCCGGGCGTGGTGCTGGTGCGCCATTCGTCGGGGTGGGGTTGGGTCTCGTCGCCCGCCCGGGAGTAGGCGGGGTGGGGCACTCCGACGAGGGGGTCCGTGGGGACCCGGACGGTCCGGGGGTCGGCCGCGGGCCTGGATGCCATCGGGGCGGCCGGGTCGGTGGTGGCCGTGGCTGCGGGAGCGGATTCCCCGGAGGCCTCGCCGGAGGGGGTCGGCGTGGAGGCGGGGGCCTTCCGGCCGAGGTCCGTGCTTCCCTGATCGGGCGTGGCGGCGTAGACGGCAAGGCTGCCGATCACGGCGACGGCGACGGCGGTGGCGGCGGCCGTGACCGCGCGCCGGTGGAAGCGCGCGGCGGGACGGGGCCAGGCCGGGTCGTCCGGCACGGGTATGTGCCACTGGGTGGCGACGAGATCGCTGATGAGCGTCGGGTTCGACCCGGGTGAGACGACCTGGGTGGTCTGGGCGGAGAGGAGGGCCACGCACTCCCCGACGGCGTCGGACGCGGCGGGGCGGTCGGACGGTTCCTTGGCGACGGCCCGCGCGACGAGCTCGTGCAGTTCGTCGGGGAGGCCGCGGAGGTCGGGCTCCTCCGACATGACGCGGTAGGCGACCGCGTCGGGGGCTCCCGCGCCGAAGGGCAGGCGGCCTGTGCCGGCGTAGGCGACGAGAGCCCCCCAGGCGAACACGTCGCCCTCGGGGCCGGCGGTGCCGGTGCGGTAGTGCTCGGGGCTGATCCAGCCGGGGGTGCCGGTCATCACGCCGGTACGGGTCACGGAGGTGCCGTCGACGGAGTGGGCGATGCCGAAGTCCAGCATGCGGGGGCCGGCCGGGGTGAGGATGACGTTCTGCGGTTTGACGTCCCGGTGCACGATGCCGGCGGCGTGGATGTCGGCGAGGGCCTGGGCGGTGCCGGAGGCGAAGGCGTGCAGGGAGCTGCCGGACAGGGGGCCGTGAGCCGTGAGGTGCTGGTCGAGCGTGGGACCCGGGGTGTACGCGGTCGCCAGCCAGGGGGTGTCCGCCTCCGGGTCGGCGGCGAGCATGGGGATGAGGCACGGTCCCTGGACGCGGGCGGAGAGCTGGACCTCGCGGCGGAACCGGGCGCGGAATTCGGGGTCCTCGGCATGGGCGGGGTGGACGATCTTGACCGCGACCCGCAGGCCGGTGCGGTCCAGGCCCGCGTGAACGGTGCCCATGCCACCCGAACCCAGGCGGCCGACGATGCGGTACGGGCCGACCTGTGCGGGGTCGCCGGGGCGGGCGGGCTGCACGCGCCCGCCGGGGCGAACACGGTTCACGGGAAGTCCGTTCCTCTTCTGCGGTGGACGGCCGGGGAGTCCGGACCGGCTCTCGTCCGGGGCGGCGCCCATCCTTCACGATCTCCGATGGAATAACAGCATCCGTTTAGAAAGCCCCAGTTGGGGGCCGTGCGAGGTGTGCGGCGGGTGGAGCGCGGGGGTCGGTTCGGCTCGGTCGGTTCGGCTCGGGTCGTGGCGGTGGGCGGCGGGCGGCCGCCCGAGGCGCCGGGCCGGTCGGGCGGATACGGGTGGGCGAAGCCCTTGTCGGAGTGGCAACGGATCTCTAATGTGAACCTTCAAATTCCAGGAGTCACGTGTTCCTGGGTTCACTAGGGATGGATTTTGAACGATCAAATTCACGAGGGACCCGTGGTGGGGTACCTCGACTACGCCAGGGTCGGGCCGGTCGACGGGCGGGCGGCCGGGGCGCTGGTGGAGGCGCTGGGGTTGGCGGCGCGGTCCGGGCCGGGGGAGTTGGGGCGGCTGTTCGGGCTGAGCGATGCGGCGCGGGGGTCGGCGGCGCGGTTGGTGGGGGCGGGGGCGGAGGAGGTGGCGTTGGTTCCGTCCACGAGCAACGGGCTGTTCACGGTGGCCGCGGGGTTGCGGGGGCCGGGGGTCGTGCTGGTGCCGAGGGGGGAGTTTCCGGCGAATGTGTATCCGTGGGTCCGGTTCGCGGGGCGGGGCGGGCCGGAGGTCCGGTTCATCGAGCCGGACGGGGAGCGGCACGTCACGGCTGACCTGGTGCGGCGTCATCTCACTCCGGAAGTGACCGCGTTGGCCGTGAGCGCGGTCGACTCGCTGTCCGGACACGTGGCGCCGCTGGCCGCGCTGAAGGAGGTGCTGGGACCGGATCGGCTGCTGATCGTGGACGCCATCCAGGGGTTGGGCGCCGTTCCGCTGGAGGTGGAGGCGGCCGATGTCCTGGTCAGCGGTGGGCAGAAGTGGCTGCGGGCGGGGTGGGGAGCGGCGGTACTGCTGGTCCGGGACCGGTGTGCCGGGCGTCTGGAGCCCGGGCTCGGGGGATGGGCGGGGGTGACGGAGCCGTTCGCGGAGCGGCATCCGGCGCCGTCGTTGCCCGGGGCCGCGGCGCACCTGGCGACCAATCCGGACTTCCCGGCGGCCGCGGCGCTCGGTGCGGCCATCGACGGGCTGCTCGCGGGGGGCGGTCCGGCGGTGGTGGGGGCCCGGATCAGGGCCGTACTCGCCGAACTGCTGGAACGGGCGCGGCGGGCGGGCGCCGAGGTCCTCCTGGACGGTCTCGGGGAGCGGGAGCGCGCCGGGATCGGCGCGTTCCGGCTGCCCGGGCACGATCCCGCCTCCGTGCACCGGGACCTCGAAGCGGCCGGTGTGATCACCACGCGCCGCGGCGAGTGGATCCGGCTCTCGCCCCACGCCTGCACGCCGGCCGCCGCGGTGGACCTGTTCGCCGGGGCGCTGCGCGGGCTGGCCGGGGGCGCCGGCCGGACCCGTACGCACACCGGCACCGGAACCGACGCCGGCACCGGAACTGGCGCCGGCGTCGGCACCGGAACTGGCGCCGGCACCGGAACTGGCGCCGGCACCGGAACCGACGCCGGCACCGGAACCGACGCCGACACCGGAACTGGCGCCGGCGTCGGCATCAGTACCGGCACCGAAAACGCCACCGACATCACCGCCACCGACATCACCACCGACAACAAGGAGCAGACATGTCGCACCACCTGAGCCGACGTCAGATTCTTCACCTGGCCACCGCCTCCGCCGCCGGGGTCGGCCTCGCCGCCTGCGGCGGGGGGAGTGGCGGATCGGGCGCGGGGGCCGGCGGTGCCGACGGCGACAGCGGTCCGATCACCGTGTGGAGCTGGACCACCGCGGCCGAGGCGCTGCGCGGGGTCGTCCCGTCCTTCGAGCGGGACAACCCCGGGATCAAGGTCGACGTGCAGGACCTGGGGAACCCGGCGATCTGGGACAAGATCACCGTGGGGCTGGCGTCGGGAGGCAAGGGCCTGGCCGACGTCCTGCACATCGGAGTCGACTACCTTCCCGGCTACCTGGAGAAGTTCCCACAGGGGCTCGCCGACCTGTCCAGACTCGGTGCCGACCGGCACAAGGACGCGTTCGTCCAGGGGCTGTGGCCGACGGTCGTGGGCAAGGACGGAGCGGTCCACGCGCTGCCCTGGGAGGTCAATCCGCTGGGCCTGTTCTACCGGCACGACTACTTCGAGAAGGCCGGGGTCGACCCGGCCTCGCTCACCAGCTGGGACGACCTGATCGCCGCGGGGCCGAAGATCCGTGCCGCGACCGGCGCCCAGCTGCTCGGGCTCGACAAGCCCGGCACGACCCAGGGCATGGACTTCTTCCAGAACCTGATGCAGCTTCAGGGCGCCTTCTACTTCGACCGCGAGGGCAGGGTCACGCTCGGCTCCCCGCAGGCCGTCCAGGCCTTGACCGTCATCAAGCGGCTCGACGACGCCGGGCTCCTCGCCGACACCGCGGGGCAGGGCACCTGGAAGCGCCTGGTCGGCCAGGGGAAGCTCGCCACCGCCCCGTACCCCGCCTGGGCCATCGAGTACCTGGCCACCAAGTTCCCCGCCCAGAGCGGGAAGTGGCGCGTGATGCAGGCGCCCGCCGCGATACCCGGGGGCGGGCGGAGCGCCATCGTCAACTCCACGTACCTGACCGTCTCCGCGACGAGCAAGCGCCGCAAGGCGGCCTGGCGATTCGTCGAGTACGCGCTCACCAAGCCGACCGAGATCAACCGGATGTTCGCCTCCGGCGGCGTGTTCCCCGCCCTCAAGGCGGCCTATGCGGACCCGAAGTTCAGCGCACCGCACCCCTTCTACGGCGGCCAGTCCGTGCTGCGGTCCTTCGTCGAGTCCCTCGACTCGGGGGCGGACGCGACCAACTTCACCGGCGACTACAGCCGCGCCCTGAAGCTCGCGAGCGACGCGCAGAGCCAGGTCCTGATCAAGGGCGCCGATCCGGCCGAGGTGCTGAAGGCCGCGGCCGAGCAGCTGTCCCGGCAGACCGGCCGGAAGCAGGCGGCCTGATCATGTCCCTCGCCCCGTCCGAACGCGCTCCCGCCGCGGGGGCCGCGACCGCGGGCGCCCCCGCCGGTCGCGGCGCCCGCCGGCACGCCGGGCGCACCCGCCCGGGCCGGCGCCGGCTGCTGACCCGCACCTCGGTCCCGTACTTGCTGATCGCGCCCGCGGTCGTGGGCTTCGCGGTGTTCAAGGCGTACCCCATCGCCGCCTCGTTCTGGATCAGCCTCACGACCGGCAACGGCGACGCCGAGCGGTTCGCCGGGCTCGCCAACTACCGGCGTCTCCTGGCCGATCCGCTGTTCTGGACGGCGCTGCGGAACACGGCGCTGATCCTGGTCGTGCAGGTGCCGCTGATGCTCGGCCTCGCCCTGCTCGTCGCCCTCGGCCTCAACTCGACCAAGGTGTGGCTGCGGCCGCTGTGGCGGCTCGGCGTCTTCGTCCCGTCGCTGACGGGCCTGGTCGCCGCCGGGGTGATGTTCTCCGTGATCCTCAACCGCGACGCGGGACTGCTCAACTGGGTGCTGTCCCTCTTCGGAATCGACCCGGTGAACTGGCTCGGCAGCCCCTTCTGGGCCCGCGTCGGCGTCGTCCTCGTCATCACCTGGCACTACACCGGCTACAACGCGGTGATGTACCTGGCGGGTCTGCAGGGCATCCCGAAGGAGCTGTACGAGGCCGCGATGGTCGACGGGGCGGGGCCGGTCCGCCGCTTCTTCGCCATCACCCTGCCCCAGCTGCGGCCGATCCTCCTGCTTACGGTGGTGCTCTCCACCATCGGCACCCTCCAGCTCTTCGACGAGCCGTACGTCCTCACCGGCGGCGGCCCCGACAACGCCACCCTCACGGTCACCATGTACCTCTACGACAACGGCTTCACGTACTTCGACTTCGGCTACGCCTCGGCCCTCGCCTACGCGCTGGCGCTGATCGTGTCCGTCCTCGGCGTCCTCCAGGTCCGCCTGATGGGAGAGCGCCGATGAAGGCCCGCGGCCCCCTCCTCACCCTGCTGCTCGCGGGCGCCTTCGGGCTGTGCGTCGGCCCCTTCTACTGGCTCGCCATGGCCGCCACGCAGGACGACAAGGACGTGTTCTCGTGGCCGCCGAAGCTGCTGCCCGGCGGCCACCTCATGGAGAACCTCCACGGACTCCAGGAGTCCATCGGCCTCACCCGCGTCCTGTTCAACAGCGTCCTGGTGGCCGGCGTGCAGACCGTGGGCGCCGTCGTCGTGTCGGTCCTGGCCGGCTACGCCTTCGCCAAGTTCGACTTCCGCGGCCGGAACCTGTTCTTCGTCCTGCTGCTCAGCACCCTGGTCATCCCCGACACGGTGATGCTGATCCCGATCTTCCAGATGATGATGGAACTGGGGCTGATCGACACCTACCAGTCGGTCGTCCTGCCCGGCCTGGTCACCCCGTTCGGCATCTTCCTGATGCGGCAGGCGCTGCGGTCCATGCCGGACGAACTCCTGGACGCGGCCCGCGTCGACGGCGCGGGCGAGCTGCGGGTGCTGTGGCGGATCGTCATCCCGGTCAACCGGCCGATCATCGCCGCGCTCGCGCTGTTCGTCTTCCTCGGCGGCTGGAACCAGTTCGTGTGGCCGCTGATCGCCCTGCGCAGCCCCGAGATGTACACGCTGCCCGTGGCCACCGCGACCCTGCAGGGCCTGTCGACCACCAACTACGCGCAGGTGCTGCTCGCCGGCGCCATCGCCGCCATCCCGGTGATGGCCCTCTTCCTCGTCCTGCAACGCCAGTTCATCTCCGGCCTGCTGGCCGGGGCCACGAAGGAGTGACCACCGTGACCACCGCACCGGACGCCACCGCACCGGACACCGCCGCCCCGCAGCCCGTGCCCGCCTGGCGACCGGGCGCCCCGGCCGGGGACACCCACGGCACCGTCGTCCACCGGCAGCTCCCCACCGGCCTGCACCACGCCACCGGAACCCCGCTCGTCGTCCACCTCACCGGGCTCGGCGGCGAGGAGTGGGAGCCGGTCTCCACCACGGTCGCCGACGGTGTGGCACTCGTCGAGGTCAGGGCGGCGGACACCGTCACCGTCCGCGCCGAATGGCGCGTCCCCTGCGTCGGAGCCACCGCCTACTGGACCCCGAACACCGACGCCTCCCGCTGGCTTCCGCCGTCCTGGATCGCCCCCCGCACCGTGTCGCTCGCGCTGGGCGCCCCCGTCGCCAGCCTGGTCGGCGCCGGCGACCGCGCGCTGTGCACCGCGGCGGCCGGCGAGACGACCGCGCCCGTCCGCGTCGGAGCCGGAGTGGTGGAGGAGAGCGGCGAGTTCGCCTTCACCGTGGAGCAGGAACTCACCCCGGACGGGCCGCCGCTGCGGCTGCGGATCGACGTCGGCGGGCGCCACTTCGCCGACACCCTGCGGGACGTCACCGACTGGTGGGCCGAGGGAACGCGGCACCCCGGAGTCGCCCCGGCCGCGCGGATGCCCGCCTACTCCACCTGGTACAGCCTCCACCAGAACGTCGACGCCGCAGCCGTCGAACGCCAGGCAGCCCTCGCGGCCGCCATCGGCTGCGAGAGCGTCATCGTCGACGACGGCTGGCAGACCGCCGACCGCACGCGCGGCTACGGGCACTGCGGCGACTGGGAGCCCAACCCCGAGGCGTTCCCCGACCCCGCGGCCCACGTCGCCGAGGTCCACTGCCTCGGCCTCGCCTACCTCCTCTGGTACGCCGTGCCGTTCATCGGCCGGCAGAACGAGGCCTGGGAGCGTTTCAAGGGACTGACCCTGCGCGAGGAACCCCACCTGGACGCGGCCGTGCTCGACCCCCGCCACCCCGACGTCCGCGCCCACCTCGTCGACCGGATCTCCCGGGCCGTGGAGGAGTGGGGCACGGACGGCGTGAAGCTCGACTTCATCGACCGCTTCGCCGTCGCCGACCCCCCGCCCGCGCCGCCCGGCGCCGACCACGCGGCGGTCCACGACGGCGTACGCCGGCTGCTCGCCGATCTCGACGCCCGGCTGCGCCGCAGCCGGCCCGACGTGATCGTCGAGCACCGCCAGCCGTACGTGAGCCCCGGGCTCTGGCCGTACGCCACCATGGTCCGCGCCACCGACTGCCCGCTCAGCCCCGCCGAGAACCGCCAGCGCACCGTCGACTGCCGGCTCCTCGCGGGCCCGCTCGCCGTCCACGCCGACATGATCATGTGGAACGCGGCCGAGCCGCCCGAGTCCGTCGCCGTCCACCTGGTCAACGCCCTCTTCTCGGTGCCGCAGATCTCCGTCGACCTCGGCGCCCAGACCCCCGACCAGCTCGCCGTCCTGGACTTCTGGCTCGGCGTCTTCCGCCGGTACGCCGACGTCCTCCAGCTCGGCGCGCTGGAACCCTCGCGGCCGGACCTCGGCTACCCCCTGGTCCGCGCCCACGACGGCCGCACCACGGTGGTCGCGCGCTACGCGCCGCTGCCCGTCGTCCTCCCGGCCCCGGACGACACGGAGGGGCCCGGCACCGGCGGTCCCCGGACCCTCCTCGTCGCCAACGCGGACGCGGACCCCGTGGTGCTCCTGGTCGCCGGCCGGCCGGAACGGGCCCTCGCCCGCGTCCAGGACTGCCGTGGTGAGATCCTGTCCGAGACCGTGCTCGACCTCGTCACCGGCACGAACCCGGTGACCGTGCCGACCGGCGGCCTGCTCACCCTGACGCGCGAGCACTGAACGACGGGGGCGGCGGGCGGCCGTCCGCCCCCCCCCCCCCCCCCCCCCCCCCCCCCCCCGGGGGCACCCCCCCCCCCCCCCCCCGGTCCCGCAAGGGCGGCGGCCCGCCGGCGGGGGGGGGCCCCCCCACCG
>NZ_JBHJQI010000068.1:0-26871 GCF_042262805.1 Streptomyces sp. NPDC056361 | reverse complement strand
GACCGCGCGCGCCCCCCTGGACGAGGCGGGAGGGCGGGCGCACTACCCCCGTGCCGTCGTCGAGGGCGGGGGGGGGGGCCGGGCGGCCGCCCCCCGCCCCCGCCCGCCCGCCGACCAGCGCCCGCAGAGGAACGATGACCGCTCGACAGGTGACCATCGAGGACGTCGCACGGACGGCGGGAGTGTCCCGCCAGACCGTCTCGAACGCCCTCAACGCACCCCACCGGCTGCGCGCGACCACCCTCGCCCGGGTCACCGCCGCCGTCGAGGAGCTCGGCTACCAGCCCGACCAGTCCGCCCGCAGCCTGCGCACCGGCACCCGCAAGGTCATCGGCTATCCCGCCCCGGCCGACAACCCCGCCGACCCCAACCCGCTGATGGGCGGCTTCCTCCAGGCGCTGGTCAGCGCCGCCGACGCCGTCGGCCACCGCGTCCTGCTGTTCCGCTGCGACCCCCAGCAGGGGGGCGGGGCCGTCGCCAAGTCCTTCCACGGGCTGATCGCCGCCCGCCAGGTCGACGGGTTCGTCCTCTCCGACGTCGTCCACGACGACCCCCGGGTGGACGTGCTCGCCGACGCCGGGTTCCCGTTCGTCGCCTTCGGCCGCACGGCCCCCGGCCGCCCGCAGAACTGGGTGGACATCGACTCCGCCGCGGCCACCGCCGAACTGGTCCGTCGCCTGCTCGACCAGGGACACCGCCGGATCTGCTACGTCAACTCCGCCGCGTCCCTGCCCTGGCTCGCCGACCGCAGGGCCGGCTTCCTCCAGGCCGGGGCGGCCGCCCCCGGCGGCGCCTTCGAGGTCGGCGTCCCCGACGACGACCCGGCGGCGCTCTCCGACGCGGTCCAGCGCCTCCTCACGGGATCCGACCGTCCGACCGCGCTGGTCTGCGCGAGCGACTGGCTCGCCCTCTCCGCCTACCAGGCGGTGCGCGCGGCCGGTCTCACCGTCGGCACCGACGTCGCCGTCACCGGCTTCAACGACCTGCCGCTCTGCACGCTGCTCCAGCCCGCCCTCACCAGCGTGGGCCTGCCCCTGGCCGGCATCGCCCACGCGCTCGTCGACCGGCTGATCAGCGCGGTCGAGGGCACCGCCACCGCCCCGGCGGCGGGGCTCCTGCTCCCGGCCGAGCCGGTCGTACGGGCCAGCACGCCGGACCGGTAGGGCACCGGACCGGTAGGGCGGCTCCCGGCAAACGGAACGTGCCGGGAGGCGTCCTCGAACGCCTCCCGGCACGTCGCCGTGTTCTCACACGGGTCGCGTCACTTGCCGAACCACGCGTTGTGGATCCTCAGCGTGGACGTGTTGCCCTGCTTGTCCGTGACCTCGGCGGACAGCGACACGGCGCTGTCCTTCGCCGGGTTCCGCACGGAGACGGCGCCGTTCGTCACCTGAACCGGCTGCCAGGTCTTCCCGTCGTCGTAACTCACGGACACCGTCAGCGACTTGAGGTTCCGGCCGGCCGCCGAGCCCTGCACGGTCACCGGAACGAGGACCGTCCGGCCCGCCGGGGCGCGCGTGGACAGGTCGACGGGGGCCGCGAAGCGGACGGTGGAGATCGGAAGCGCCGTGGTGGCCGCGACCTGCCGCGAACGGAAGGTGAAGCCGGTCTCGATCCGGGTGGAGACCGCGCTCGCCTTCGCCGGGCGCTCCACGGACGCCGTCAGCCGGTACTCGGCGTCGGCGGCGTCGACCGCGAACGGCTCGTAGCCGCTCAGCGGGTCGGTGCTCTCGGCGACCTTCACCCCGTCGCGGTACAGCGTCGAGGTGGACGAGGTGTACGGGACGTTCCCGGCGTGCCCCTTGCCGTCGGAGGCGAGCGGCACGGCGCCGACGATCTGCTGCACGCCCGTCACCGGGTCGACCGTACGGAAGACGCCCATGCCCTCACCCAGGAGCGGGCCCATGACACCCGTGTCGAAGGTCTCGCGGTACGTCCGGCCGGCCTCGTAGCGCTTCGGCGCGACCATCTCCCAGGCGCCCTCGAACGCCGGGTAGCCCCACTGGTCCTTGTCGCCCAGCTGGTTGTACCGGGTGAGCCACCTGGCGCCGTCTCCGGTGGAGACGTAGAAGGTGCGCGTGCCCGGCGCCGGCTGCGGCGCGGAGAAGCCGTTGCCCTCCGGCGCGCCCGGCAGATGGGCGTACGGGGAGGCGAGCGCCGTCTTGCCGGGCGCGGAGGCGCCGAGACCGACCTTGAGGGTGGCCAGCTCGGTCGCCTTCACGTGCTTGGTGTAGCCGGTCGCGACCGTGTTCGTCTTTCCGCCGAAGGCCACCGAGTACTGGCTGGTGGCGTCCTTCACGAAGTGCGCGTCCCAGGTCTGCAGGAGGGAGCCGTCGGTGACGGCCGGCCCCATGTGGGCGGTGCGGAAGCCGGTGAAGCCCCGCAGGACCCAGCCGTTGCCGACGCGGCCGATGCCGGTCGTGTCGACCTCGTAGTACGTGCCCGCGAAGTCGGCCTTGTCGATGCCGGGCACGGTCAGGTCCACCGGCTTGGTGGTGCGGGCGTCGGAGACGACCGTGGTGTCGCCGGTGATCTCCAGCTTCGGCTGGGCGATCCAGTCGGTGCCCGCCGTGTAGTCCGACGGGTCCTGGTAGACGGCCGTGTTCAGCGTGTACGACCCCTTGGGCACCCGGATCGTGTGGGCGCCGGGCTCGTTGTCGACACGGGCCTGGAAGTTCGCCGCGGGACCGCCGACGCCGGTCAGCGTGGTGGCGAAGTTCTGGGCGTCGGCGCCGTCACGGCCGAGGGTCCGGAGGGTGAGGTCGTACGACTCCGCCTCCCGTACCGCCACTGCGGCCGTGCGGACGGACTGGCCCGCGCCGGTGGCGGTGACGTAGCCCGAGTAGGTGCCGTCGGCCTCGCCGACGCCGGTGTCGGCGACGAGGTCGACCTCGGCGGTGCCGCCGGCGGGCACGGTCACCTTCGAGGAGCCGAGCGAGAAGAAGCCGGCCGGGGCGGGCTTGCCCGACGGGTCGAGGGTGGACACCGACAGGTCCAGGGTGACGTTCGTGTCCCCGAGGTTGCGGTACGCGATCTTCTTGGTGACGGGCTTGTCGTCGTCGTGCGGCCAGAGCGCCGTGCCGTAGTTCAGCGACACCGGCTCGGCGACGACGTTCACCTTCAGCGCCTGGTCGACCTGGATGCGGCCCGTGCCCTGCTGGAAGGCGGTGTAGGCGCCGCCCTTGGCCGAACCGGTCAGCGCGCCCTTGAGCTCGGCGGACTTCCAGTCGGGGTGCCGCTGCTTCAGGAGGGCGGCGGCGCCCGCGACGTGCGGGGTGGCCATGGAG
Source organism: Streptomyces sp. NPDC056361 (assembly GCF_042262805.1). Lineage (NCBI taxonomy): Bacteria > Bacillati > Actinomycetota > Actinomycetes > Kitasatosporales > Streptomycetaceae > Streptomyces > Streptomyces sp. NPDC056361. Next base: position 23,584 of record NZ_JBHJQI010000068.1, on the reverse strand, counting down.
GTGCCGTCGATCTGGAGGTAGCCCGGAGCGGGGTGCGGCGTGCCCGGGCGCGTGTCGATGGCGCTGCCGGGGGCGGCGGCCGCCGTGATGGCGACGCCGGGCGCGGTCACGTCCGGCTTGACGGCTCCGTCGCCGACGCGCGGGCCGGTGCTGGAGAACGGGGCCAGCTTGTCGTTCCAGTCCACGGCGCCGACGGTCAGCGCGGAGTCCGCACTGCCCGGGGAACCCACGGACGACGGGCCGGTCTCGCCCTCGTTGCCCGCCGCGATGGCGAACAGGATGCCCTTCTCGGCGGTCAGCCGGTCGACCGTCGCCTCCAGCGGGTCGACGCCGGGGCTGTCGGGGCCGCCGAGGCTGAGGTTGACGACGTCCGCGCCTTCGGCGGCGGCCCACTCCATGCCCGCGATGACGGCGGAGTCGTCCCCGAACCCCTCGTCGTCCAGGACCTTCCCGCTGATCACCTTGGCGCCGGGGGCGACGCCCTTGAACCGGCCGCCGGACTTGGCGCCGGTGCCGACGGCGATCGACGCGACGTGCGTGCCGTGCCCGACCCGGTCCACGGCGTCGGCGGCGGCGGAGAAGTTCTTCTCGCCGACGACCTGGGTCCGGAGGTCCTCGTGGGTCTTGTCGACGCCGGTGTCGAGGACGGCGATCTTCACGCCCGTGCCGTCGAAGCCGGACTCCCACGCCTTGTCGGCGCCGATCTGCCGGACGCTGCGGTCGAGGCGCGCGCCGCGCACCCCGTCCAGCCACACCGTGGCGATGCCGGTGGCGGCGACGCGCGCGCCGGTGTTCTGCCCGTTGGTCAGCGCCTCCCACACGCGGGCCACGTCGTCCGGGGACGTACGGACGGCATCGGCGTTGAGCGTCGGGAAGGTGCGCCGCACCTGGGTGTCGCCGGCCGCCCGCACCTCGGCGCGTGCGGCGGCGGCACCCCCTTCGTACTGCACGATCAGCTTGAGCCCGGCGCGGTGGCTCTTGCGCAGGCGCGGGTCGGTGAGCACGTCGAGGTCGAAGAGCCGCTCGTCGAGGCGGCCGGTCGCGATCAGGTTCTGCGCGTCGGCGGGGACCACGAGGGTTCTGTTCCCGGTGCGCTGCACCTGTACGGGTATCCGCTCACGGCCCTTGGCGGGCTCGAAGCCCACCATCCGGCCCTCGGCGTCCACGGTCACGTGGTCGCCGGTGACGAGCGGGATCCGCCGGTCGCCGTCGAGGCGCGTGGTGTCCGGTGTCGTCGCCGCGTTCGCGTGGATCGCCGTCGCGGGGCCGGTCATGCCTGCGACGAGGGCCACCGAGACGGCCGCTGTGACGGTGAAGGCGCGTGTTCGCTTCACATGTGCGCGCAAGTCTCCCCCAGGAGCTTGGGATGAGGTCGAGTGGTCGATTCCGGGGCGATGGCGCGGGGGCGCCCGCCGCCGGTCAGCGCAGTATGTGAGGCGGATCAACGCAGGTCCGGACCGGAGGGGCCGCGCCGTGTGGTTTCCGGCCATCCCGGCGCCCCGGAATGTGATGGGACGACGACATCGGTGTGACGGCACCGCGATGCCGGGGCGATCCTTCCGCGACAGCGCCGCACGCGGGGCGGGCCGGACGGGGCTTCGGGGCCGCCCCCGCCCGGATTCCGGGGGTCGGCGGCCCTGCGGGCGGAGCGGCCGCCTCCTGTTGGCCGTATTCCGACCCGAGGGGAACGGCTCCGCGTCCGGGTGCGGTCACCGGGCCGTCCGGGAGGGCCGCATAGACTCCGCACCCGGACCGCCCTCCCCAGTTCAGGAGCCCGCGCATGCACCCCTTCGACGTCGAGACCCTGACGGCCGGCCGCTGGCGCAACGGCGGGGGAGCCACCCGGGAGATCACGTCGTGGCCGGTGGGGGACGAGGGCTTCGTGTGGCGCGCGAGTGTCGCCGACATCGACCGGGACGGGCCGTTCTCGGCGTTCCCCGGGGTCGACCGGACGCTCACCCTGCTGGCGGGCGACGGCGTGCGGCTGATCTCGCCCGGGGCGTTCGACCGGCTCCTGGACCGGGCGGGCGAGCCCTTCGCCTTCTCCGGCGACCTCGCGCTGAGCGCCGAACTGCCGGGCGGCGCCTGCCGGGTGCTCAACCTCATGGTGCGGCGGGGCAGTCGTACGGCCCGGGTCGGCCGGGTCACCGGTCCGGTCGTGCCGACCGCCGGGCACGCCGGAGTGCTGTACGTGCTGAGCGGTCAGTGGCAGGCGGTGGCCGACGGGCCCGTCATGGCCGCGGGCCAGGGCGTGTGGTGGGACGGTGACGACGACGCGCCGGGCCGAGCGGTCGCCCCGCTCTCGCCCGGCGCCGCCGCCCTGTGGGCGGACGTCGCCCCCGTACGGTGACGCGGGGTCAGTCGACCGGAGCCTTGGCGAGCGTGCACACCCCGTCCACGCACTGCCGCTCCAGCCGGCCGCGCGAGACGGTCTGCGCCAGGCCGACCATCCAGCAGGTGGGGCAGCCGCGGAAGGCGATCAGCGCCAGCGGGGCCGCGAGCAGGGTGACCGGGCCGGCGACGGGCACCAGGGCGATCGAGCCGATGACCAGACCGAAGCCGATGGCACCGCGCGCCAGGTGACGGGGGACGGACTTGCTGGCGAAGTTCGTGGCGGGCGCTTCGGACCGTACGGTGATCAGGTCCGCCCCGCCCCGCGCGGGCGTCACGGGCATCACGGGCTTCGCGGGCTCCGGGGGGTTCACGGGTTTCCGGGTGTTCAGAGTGTCCACGATGACGGGTCTCCTTCGACTGTGCGGTCGACGGTTCGGACGGGTGCCGGCTCGGTCGTCGCCAGCGAGTGGCGCAGCGCGATGCGCGCCCTGTGCAGGCGGGACTTCATCGCCGAGTTGCTCAGACCGAGCGTGTGGGCGACGGTCCTGCCGGGCAGCCCCTGGATGTCCCGCATGACCAGGACCTGCCGCTGCTCGCGGGGGAGCGCGCCGACGGCCGCCGCGATCCGCGCCACCTCGAGCCGGTGCAGCACGGCCTCCTCGGCGGACGGCTCCGCGGCCGCCTCCGGCCCGGCCGGCGTCCCGTCGCCGCTCGCGACGAGCAACCGCACCTGCCGGAGGCATTCGTTGCGCACGATCCGGAACATCCACGAGGCGAGCGCACCCGTGGCGCGCAGGCTGCCGATCTTCCGGTAGAGGATGATCAGCGCCTCCTGCGCCGCGTCCTCCGCGTCCTGCGGGGAGGCGCACAGCGACAGGGCGAACTTGCGCACATGGGGCTGCGACTCCATGACGACGGTGGCGAGCGAGGTGACGTCGCCGTCCTGAGCGGCCCTGATCAGCTGCTCGTCCGGCCAGCGAAAGCGTGGGTTCATCTGTTCCTCGTATCCGGAAGGCTCGGTGCGGGTGCGTCAGTTCCGGCTCCGGTAGCGCCGCGTCAAGTGCCAGCTGCACGCGCCCACGAGCAGGGCTCCGATCACTACGATGCCGGTGATCATCATGGTGTGTCCTTCCGTTTCCGCCGGCCCCCTCGGCCGGTACGCGGATAAGAGGCGGCGGGGCCCGAAGAGGATTCGCCGCGGGCCCGGTTTCTTTCGGCGGAGCTCCGGCGGTCGACCGAGGACCGTCCCCCGTGTCACTCCGGATCGTTCCGGATGCCCCGACCGGCGTGCCCGCCCCTACCGTGTCGACGGCGTCCGCCGGACCGCCCCTCGGGTCCCCTCCGTATCCGCGACAGAAAGGCCCGCCATGGCTGGAGATCTCTTACGCCGCGCGCTCACCAGACTGGCCGTCGCGGCCGGCGTCTGGGCGGTGGTCATCGGGATGACCGCGCCGGCCGCCACGGCCCACCCCGCGCCGGTCCCCGGACCGGGCAAGGACCGGGCCGGGGTCTCCCGGTACTTCGCCGGCCCGCAGGGGTTCGCCATTCCGACCGTGCCCTGCGATCCGGCCGGTCCCTCGGCGACCGACGGCATCATGGCCGACCAGCTCAACCCGCAGCTGCACGCGAAGATGGCCGGCTACCTCGACGCGTACAAGATCTCGTGCGCGCGGATGGTCACGCAGGCCGTGAAGGACCGGGGGCTGAACCCGCGGGCCGCCGCCATCGCCCTCGCCACGATCATCGTGGAGAGCAGCATGAACAACTACGCGCAGGCCGTGGACTACACGAGCCTCGGGCTGTTCCAGCAGCAGGACTGGTGGGGCACCCGGGAGGAGCGCCTCGACCCGGTCCACGCCACCAACACCTTCTTCGACGAGGTGGAACGGCAGTACCCCGGCGGCTCGTGGAACGACGAGGCCATCGGGGACGTGTGCTGGAACGTCCAGCGGCCCCGGGAGGACCTGCGCTACCTGTACGGCGTCGAGGCCGGCGACGCGACCGTCATCGCCAACGCGCTGTGGGCCGGTACGAGCGGCGGCCCCAAGCATCCGTACGGCTCGGGGCGCGTGGTGTCCGGGCGGTCGGCGGACGGTCGCCTGGAAGCGTTCGCCGCGGGCGCCGACGGCGTCTACCACGCGTGGCAGACCGAGGTGAACGGCGGCTGGTCGACGTGGCGGTTCGAAGGCGGGCCGCGCGGCGCGCAGCTGGCGGTGGCGTCCAACGCGGACGGCCGGCTCGAACTGTTCGCCCTGTCGGGCAGCACGTTCGACCACATGTGGCAGACCGGGCCCAGCGCGGGCTGGTCCGGCTGGGCGAACTTCGGCGGCGGCGGGTACCGGCTGGCCGCGGGCACCAACGCCGACGGCCGCATCGAGGTCTTCGCCTCCAACGCCACCGGCGTGTACCACCGCTGGCAGACGGCGCCCAGCGGCGGCTGGGCCGCCTGGGAGGGCACCGGCGGCGGGCCGGCGAACGCCCGGCTGGCGATGGAGAACGCCCCCGACGGCCGGCTTGAGGTGTTCGCGCTCTCCGACACGACCTTCGGACACCTCTTCCAGTCCGCCGTCAACGGCGGCTGGTCCGCCTGGGAGGACTTCGGCGGCGGCGGACACGACGTCGCGGTCAGCCACAACCAGGACGGCCGCATCGAGGTGTTCGCCTCCAACACCACGGGTGTCTTCCACCGGTGGCAGACCGGCCCGACCTCGTGGTCGGCCTGGACGGGCACCGGCGGGATCCCCGACGCCGAACTCACCACGGCCCGCTCGGTCGACGGCCGGGTCGAGGTGTTCGCCATCAACGCCACCACCGCGAGCCACGCCTGGCAGACCGGCCCCAACGCCTCGTACGCGGAATGGGAGACCTTCGGCGGCGGCGGCACCGAGATCGGCGCGGGCAACAACGCCGACGGCCGCATCGAGGTCTTCGGCACCAGCCACGCCGGCGTCTACCACCGCTGGCAGACCGGCTTCTCCAGCTGGGCGAACTGGGGCTGGCTGAACGACGCGGGCCCCGCGATCGACTGAGGCGCGCACGTCGACGAGGGGCCCGCGGGTGAGCGGGGAGCACGCGCCCGCGGGCTCCTCCGCACGGTCAGCACGTGCCCGAGGGCCCCTCCGTACGGTCAGCGCGCGACCGCGGGGCGCGGGCAGCCCGGCAGCGACGGCCGGTCCTTGGTCCGTACGGCGGGGAGCCAGGCCGCCGGATAGGCCGAGCCGCGGGGGAGCCGGACCCGGAACCACAGGGTCGACTGGAGGTCCTCCTCGTCGATGACGGGCTGCCCGTCGGACAGCCGGCACTCGGCGACCAGCCGGTCGCCGTGCCACACCCGGGTCGGGACCACGTTCTCCGCGGCGTACGGCCGCCGCGGATCGATCGCCAGGCCCAGACTGCACTGCGGGTCCCGGTCGGCCCGGTCCTGGCACCCACGCTCCGCGTTGAACACCCGGAGCGTGCCGGCCGCCGGGCCCGCACGCCCCCGCGGCGCGGCCGGGTCCCCCCGTACGGCGTCCGACCACAGCGTCGCGCCGACGGTCCCGCACAGCAGGGCGGCGAGGACGGCGGCCCGGGCCCGGCCCCCGGCCCGCCGCACACCCGTGGCGCGCGCCCCGTCCCGGGCGTCGATGCGGGCCAGCAGGCTTTCGGCCGTGTGCGGGGCGCGCGCCGCGTGCGTCGGGGCCAGGCAGTCCGCGGCGAGCTCCCGCCAGAACGGCGGCACCGCGAGGTCCATGCGCAGCGGCGCACGCCCCTCGCCGTACTCCTGCACGGCGGCGCCCCGCGCCAGGGGCGTGGCGCCGGGGAACGGCGAGGCACCGGAGGCGAACACCTCGTGGATGACGACACCCAGGGCCCAGATGTCGGCGCTCGGCCTGACCTGCACGCCGAGCTCGCCGAGCGGCGCCCGCCAGCGCTCCGGCGGGAGGTAGTCGAGGGTGCCCATGGGCGGCACGTACCCGTGCGTCCCGGTCAGCTCCGTGGCGAGGCCGAAGTCCGAGAGCCGCACGGAGCCGTCCCGGCCGAGCAGGACGTTCTCCGGCTTGAGGTCGGCGTGCACCCAGCCCGACCGGTGGAGGTGGGCGAGGCCCTCGCAGATCCCCGCGACCAGGCGGCCTCGATCGGCCTCGGACACCCCCGCGTCGAGGAGTTCGCGCAGACTCCCGGCGGCCCGCTCCATGACCAGCACGATCGCGCCGTCCACGGCGGGCAGGTCCGGCGCGGCGAGGACGAACGACTCCCGGAGGCCGATCAGCCGCGGATGCCCGGCCCTGCGCCCCAGTTCGACCTCGCGGCGGGCGGACTCCACGATCCTGCGCGCCTGGCGGGGCGCGAGCCCCGCGGTCGGCATGACCTTGAGGGCCACGTCGGCGCCGTCCGGCGGCCGGCCCGAGCCGTCCCCGTCCCCCTCGGCCGGCCGGGCCGCGTACACCGTGGACCAGCCCCCGGCCCCGATCAGCCCGGTGACCACCCAGTCGCCCACCCGGTAGCCGGGCGGGAGCAGGTCCGCACGGTCGTGCTCCGCGGTGTCGCCGGGGCCGCGCGACGGCGTCATCGCGGGCCCTGCCGCTCCCGCCCACCGGCCCCGCTCAGGGACGGCAGCAGCGCGAGGTGCTCCTCCCGGACGAGCCCGAAGCGCAGCGCGAGCCCGACGATCTCCTCCCGCTTGCCGTTGCGGCGGTCGCCCTTGCCCGGTTCGTGGGCGCCGGCGACGCCGATGCGCAGCTTCTCCTCGGCGAGGTAGTCGATGTGCGAGCTGATCGCCCGCGCGGTCGGCGCGCCCGCGCTGCCGTGTCCCCGCAGGCGCTCGACGATCTGCGGGGTGGTGGGGACCGCCACCCGGGACTGGTCGCGCAGCCGCGGCTCGCACAGCGCGACGAGGACGAGGAAGTACGTGGCCGACTCGTCCAGGGAGTACGCGGTGACCGTACGGCTGCCCCAGGGGCCGCCCGTCGCGTCCGGGTCCAGATAGACGTGGTCGGGCGCGAACACCTGGAAGGAGACGGTGAGGTCACCTCGGGTGGGCAGCACCACGCGGGAGAACTCGAACGGCACGGGCGCCCCGACGCGGCGCGGCGGGACCCGCAGGTACTCGCCCGCGCCCTCCGGGTTCTCCACCAGATAGCTGTGCGTGGTGCTGTGGTTCGTCAGCTGCCAGTGGTCGTCGGTCGCGCGGATCTCCCCGGCCAGTCGGGAGATCGCCGGGTCGGCGAGCCGGAGTTCGACCGGGGCCGACGCGGAACCCCGCCCGAAGCGGGCGACCTGGCCGGGCCCGAGCCGCAACGTCACCGCTTCACCGCGGCGTTCGCCGCTGTCGGTGCCCCCGCTTCCCTGCGGCAGATGGACGACTACGCCGCTCACCGCTTCCCCTCCCCGTCCCGTCGCGGTTGTCGGACGAGGAACGATACTCACCGGTCACGTGAGTTCACCGGCGTCCTTCGGCCACTTCGACCGGGGCCGGGCACGGTGGGCGGAAGTCCTCGCACGGCCCTCCCCGCGCGCACCGCCCCATCTCCCGAGCCGTCGGCCGGTGTTGTGACCCAGGCCACCCGTCCGCCGTTTCGGGGCGGCGATTTGATGTCGATTTCCGCCGTCTGCGGCGCCGATCGACGACCCGGCGCGCGGAGCCGCACCCCCTTGCGTCCCCGGCGCGCACGGGACCGCCACCCGCGGGCAGGGTGGGCAAGGTCACCGAGGGCGGAGGGGGGTAAGGGGCGATCCGGGAGGTTCGTGAGGGCGGCCCGGTCCCGCCCGGCGCCCCTTGTGTGGCGCGATCCGTACGCAGCGCCGCGCCTCCGGTACTCAGAGTGCGGGGCTGCCCGACACGACGGGCGCGACCCTGCGGTCGCCGAAGGCCGTCCACGGCCGCCACCCGCCGCTCGGCACGGCCTGGACCCGGGTCCGTACGAGGCCTTCGGCCGTGACGGCGAAGACGTGCAGCCGTCCGGTGGAGTCGAGCGCGGCCGAGGGAGTGGCAGCGAGTCGGACGCCGGGCTCGCCGAACTCGCCGCCGGGCGCCCAGTTCCCGCCGGGGGAGAGCTGCCAGCGGTGCGAGAGCCGGGCGCCGCCCGGGGAGAGGGAGAACGCCTCCAGGCGGCCGTCCGCGTTCGCGGCGAGCGCCGGGGCGGCGGCGCTCCACTCGAACAGCGGCTGCCATCCGTCCCAGCCGCCGCTCGGCACGCTCTGCCGCCGGAAGAACGTCCCCGTGCCGGACGGCCCGATCGCGGCGACGGTCAGCCGGCCGCTGCCGTCCGCGGCGACCCGCGGCGCGGCACCGGCCGCGGTGCCGAACGGGTGCCACGCGCCGGTCCACGCGCCACCGGGCGACTCCTGCCAGCGGTGCCGGACGCCGGTGCCGCCGACCGCGAGGACGAACACCTCCAGGCGGCCGTCGGCGTTGGCCGCGACGACCGGGGGAGCGCCCGCGGCCCCGCCGAAGCCGGCCTCCCACGGCTCCCAGGCCGTCGAACCGGGCCACGACTGCCGCCGCCGTGCGAAGGAGGCCGCGCCGGGGCTCGACGCGAACACCTCGAGCCGGCCGGCGGCGTCGCGGGCGACGGCGGGGGCCGCGCCGGCCGGGCCGCCGAACTCCTCCCAGTCGTTCCAGCCGCCGTCCGCGCGCTGGACGCGGTGGTGCAGGTTCACCCCGCCGGGGGCGAGCGAGAACACCTCCAACCTGCCGTCGGTGTCGCGCCCCAGGGTGGGAACGGCGCCGGCGGGCCCTCCGAAGACCTCCCACTCCGACCAGGTGTCGGTGTCCGGCGCGAGCTGCACGCGCCGCAGCATCGAGCGGTCGGCGGCGTCGAGGGCGAACACGGTGAGGCGGCCTCCGACGTCCAGGCCCGCCACCGGGTCGTCCGGGCTCTGCCACGGCGGCGGCGTGTCCCGCCACTGCAGCGGCGCCAGGTGGAGACCCTGCTCGAACCAGCCCGCGGCGCTCGCGTACCAGGTCTCCCCGACGGCGAAGACCTCCACCGCGTGGCCGGGAACGTGGCCCGCGGCGCCGGTCAGGTCGAAGCGGAACGGGTCCCGCGACGCCAGCACGTCCGTGCCCTCGTAGCCGTTGCGCGGCCCGATGAACAGGTAGTACCAGCCGTCCCGTTCGACGACGTACGGGGACTCGGTGACCGAGACCGTCGTGTCCGTGCTCGCGTCGGCGAACACCACGACCGGCTCGCTCCAGCGCACCAGGTCGGCGGACCGGCGGCAGGCGACGACGTGGTGGCCGCCGGGGCCCGAGAGCTCGGTGTAGTACATGACCCACTCGCCGCCGATCCGCAGGACCATGGGGTCGCGCGCCGCGAGCCCCCGGAACAGCGGGCCCGACGGCTCGCGGGTCCAGGTGGACAGGTCGGTCGAGGTGGCCAGGTTGATCGCGGCGCCGTTCCCCCCGCCGGCGGCGTAGAACATCCAGTACCTGCCGCCCGCCTCGACGACGTGCGGGGCCCAGAGGTGCTCCTCGCCGAAGTAGGACGGATCGACGGTGAGCGCGTCGGCGTGGGTGGTCCAGGGGCCGTTCGGGTCCGGCGCCGACGCGTGGGCGAAGGAGATCTCCGCCGTGCTGTCCGGGGACTCCCCGCGCGGTGCGCCGTCCCCGACGATGGCGAACAGGTGCCAGCGGCCCCGCGCCTCGATCAGCGTGTGGTCGTTGAGGTAGCGCGGTCCGGCGGGCGTGGACGGGTCGTACACGCGGGCGAAGGGCCCCGCGCCGATCCACCGGGCGGGCGGCACGGACCCGGCGGCCGCGGCCGCGGCGCGGGCGGCTCCGGGGATCGAGAGCGCGCCCGCGCCGACGGCGGCACCCCGGAGCAGGTTCCTTCTGCTGAGCGGAAGCATGGGTCTCTCCAGGGGGCCTGTCGGCCGTCAGTCGAGGGCGGGGCTCGGGGTGCCGTTGACCCAGCCCCAGGGGGACCAGGTGGCGAAGCCGGTCTGCCAGATGTGGTAGGTGCCGGTGCGGCTGGTGCCGAAGACCTCGATGCGGCCGTCGGCGTTGGAGGCGGCGGTGACCTCGGTGCCGCCCCCGCCGAACGGCTCCCACGGGCCGTAGGGCGCGTTGACCCCGGTCTGCCAGGTGTGCACGGCCGTGTCGCCGTTCATGGCGAAGACCTCGACGCGGCCGTCGGCCGTGCGCTCGCTGCTGAGCTGCGCGTCCGCGGGGCCGCCGGTGGCCTCCCACCCGGACCAACCGGAGGGACCCGTCTGGTACTTGTGGAAGACGCCGACCGGGCCCGAGGCGAAGACCTCGATCCTGCCGTCGGCGTTGTGGTCGACGGTGAGGTCGTGACCGCCGCCGCCGAAGTCGTCCCACGCGGACCAGCCGCCGTTCGGGGCCGTCTGGTACAGGTGTCGGAAGGAGGTGTCGTTGAGGGCGAACACCTCGAGGCGGCCGTCGGGCGACTTCTCCATCTCGACGCGGCTGTCCGCGGGGCCGCCGCCCGTCGGCTCCCAGGCCGACCAGCCGCCGTTCGGGGCCAGTTGGTAGCGGTGGAACACGCCGACCGGTCCCGACGCGAAGACCTCGATGCGGCCGTCGGCGTTCACACCGGCCGCGATGTCGCGTCCGCCGCCGCCGAAGTCCTCCCAGCCGGACCATCCGCCCGACGGCGAGAGCTGGTAGCGGTGCCGGAAGGTGCTCCCGTCGATCGCGAACATCTCCAGGCGGCCGTCCGCGTTGGGCGCGACGGCGAGTTGGGCGTTCCGGGGCCCGCCGAGCGGCTCCCACTCCGACCAGTCGCGGTTGGCCTCCCGCTGCCAGGCGTGGTGGACGCCGTCCGCGCCCGCCGAGAACACCTCCAGGCGGCCGTCCGCGGAACGGGCCGACACCACCCGGCCCGACTCCGCCGGATGCACCAGGGGTGTGGGCCGCGGGCCGCTGCCCGGGACGCAGGGCAGGGTCACGCCGCCCTCCGCGAGGTACACCTCGGGGTCGATGCCGTACGAGTACGACAGGTCTCCCCAGATCCGCAGGTGGAGGTGGGGGCCGTCCGCGTTGCCCTCGGCGCCCACCAGCGCGATCTGCTGACCGGCCGTGACGTGGTCGCCGACCGACACGTCCCGGCGGGACATGTGCCCGTACTCGGAGGTCCTGCCGTCCGGGTGCCGGACGCGGATCCACTGGCCGTAGTCGCCGGTGTACCCGGAGATGGTCACCTCGCCGTCGTCCACGGCGTGGATCGGCGTGCCGACGTCGGCGGCGATGTCCACGCCGTTGTGTCCGGCGTGGAAGGGCTGGCTGACGAAACCGGTGGTCGGGCAGGCCCTGGTGGGGCCGGTGGCCCCGGCGGTGGCCGGGGTCGCGGCCGCCAGCACCGGCAGCAGGGCGGTCGCCGCCGCCAGGACACGGGTCAGCGCGCGGCGCGAAAGTCCGGGAAGCACGGGTCGCTCCTCCCCTTGGTCGTCTCGGGACGGGCGGGCCGGACGCGGTGCGCGGCGGATGCCGTTCACGCCTTGCGGAGGCGGTCGATGATGCCGTCGATGTCGCGCCGCATCATGTCGTGGCGGACGAAGTGGCCGCCGGGCAGCTCGTACCACTCGTGCGGGATGCCCGCGTTGCCGAGGAGGGAGCGGAACTCCCGCTGTCCGGCGAGGACCTGGGTCTCGTTGGCGGTGTCGAACCAGTTGATCGGGTCCGGGCTGGTGCCGGCCACCAGGAAGACGCGCTTGTTGCGGTAGCTCTCGATCCGCTGCACCGGGTTGTCCGCGCTGACCCGGGCCTCGTCCCAGAACGGCGCGCCGTAGATCGTGCCGCCGTTCAGGTCGAGGGCCGCCGAGCTGGCGTTGGCCCAGTGGCCGACGAGGCCGTTGTCCCGGCGCAGGCTGGCCGGGCCGGAGTGGGCGCTGACCGAGGCGAAGTGGCCGTAGTACTTGGCGGCGTACTTCAGCGCGCCGAAGCCGCCCATCGAGAAGCCGGACACGGCGCGGCCGTCGTACTCGGCGAAGGTGCGGAAGTTGGCCTCGACCCACGGGAGCAGCTGCGCGATGTGGAAGTGCTCCCAGTTCCGCGGGCCGACGTTGGAGCTCACGGGGTTGGAGTACCAGCCCGCGTGCCCGCCGTCGGGCATGACGACGATGAGCGGCTTGCCCGCCGTCCAGTCGCGGACGCCCTCGCGGTCGAACGTGATGAAGTCCTGGTCGTTGCCGCCGCCGTGGAACAGGTAGAGCACCGGGTACGTGCGTCCGCTCCAGTGGTAGTCGTCGGGCAGGAGCACGTTGACGCCGGGGTTCCAGCCGATCGCGTCCGTCTGGAAGCGGTAGTACCACATGCGTGCGTCGGCCTCGTTGCGGTCCACGATCCGCAGGCCGAAGCCGTCGCCGGCGGCGGAGGCCGGGGCGGCCGACCCCAGGACGCCTCCGGCGCCCAGCGCCATGGCGGCCGAGAGGCCCCCTGCGGTCTTGAGGATGTTCCTGCGAGTGGGGTGCTGCGCGCTCAACGTGGCCTCCAGGTCGCGTGCGTGACGGAGTGTCAGGCAGGCCTGGACGGTAGCAACGCGAGGGGCCCCGGGAGACCCCGGAAGGTTGCGGACTGACAGGCGGGGGCGCGTCGGCTAGGGGCCCCTGCCGACCGGTCGGGCGCGGGTCGGCCCGATCGGTTCGGCACTCCCTACGGGGTGTGCGCGGGCTCCACCGGGCGGCCCTCGGCGTCCACCACGATGGTGCCCCAGTGGCGGTCCCACCGGTCGCCGACGTACTCGGGGACCATGCCGGCCGGGTAGCGGACGTAGCCCTGCGGGGGTTCCTGGCCGTCGGCCGCGCAGTCCTGGCCGTCGGTGTTGCCGACGGCCTTGACGGGGTAGCGGCCGGAGCCGCAGACGCGCTCCTGGCCCGCGCAGCCCGTCAGGAGGAGGGCCGCCGCCAGGGTTCCGGCGGCGAGGCCGGGGAGGGCGCGTCGGGCGGGCGTGCCGTCGGCAGGGCGGCGGGACGGTCGGGGGCGTCGGGTCTGCTGCATGGATCGGTGGCCTCTCTCGCTGGTCCGCACAGTCTTGCGGGGGGAGAGGGGCCCGTGATGAGTACGCGTACTCACCCCGGTCGCGGGTCGTACCGGGGTGAGCGGGCGGGCGGCCCCAGCGGACGCCCGGGGCGGGCGGCCGGTGGGGCCGGGGGTCACGGCTTGGGCAGGGCGCAGCCGGCGCGGTTGAGGTCGATCACGTTCCCGGGGCCGATGCAGGGGACGAGCGTGTAGGTCTGCTGGGCGTAGTTGATGCCCTGGCGGACGGTCACGGTGCCGTTCTGGTCGACCTCGCACGGGTTGTTGACGGTGCAGCTCGCGCCGCTCTCGTTGCCCGTGTTGTTGACGGCGACGACCCGGCCGGTGGTCGTGTCGATCACGGGCGAGCCGGAGGTGCCGCCGATCGTGTTGCACGACGAGGTGTAGCGGACCGAGTCCTTCCAGGTCCAGCCGCCCTCCTTGAGGCGGTAGACGAAGCCGTCGACGTCGCAGCTGTAGATCCGCTTCCAGTAGCCGGAGACCACCTTGATCGACGAACCCTGCACCGGGTGGGCGTCGTCGAGGGTCAGGGCGTTGATGCCGTACTGGCTCTGGATCTGCGCGTAGGTCTTGGTGACCTGGTAGACCGACATGTCCGTGTCGGTCATCGTGGCGTACGCGATCTTGCTGGCCCGCAGGGTCGCGACCTTGGTGCCGGCCGAGTTGAGCAGCGAGAACGAGCGGGTGGACCGCTGGTCCTTGACGACCTCGCCGGCCGCCGGGAAGCCGGTCTCCAGGCAGTGGCCGTTGGAGAGCACCAGGGCGGGGTCGCTCGGCAGGGAGCCGGGCGCGCGGACGAGGGAGCCGGAGCAGTTGCTGAGCGCGACCGTTCCCGCGAAGTCGACGGTGACCGCGGCCTGGGCGGTGGTGGCCGGGGCCTGGACCCGGGTGGTGGGGGCCGGGGCCTGCGCGACGGCTTCCCGGGGTGCGGACGCCGCGGCGGGGGCCGCCGCCGCGCCTGCCAGGAGCAGGGCGAGCAGGGCGCCGGCGAGAGGCTTGTTCATGTGGGGGTTCCCCTCTGAGGACCGTACAGCCGAAAATCCTTCGGTTGTCATGAGCATTCTGAGAAGGAAGAGGCCAACGGGCAAGAGGGCATCGCAAGTTGGAGGAGAAGGCCGAGATGCGACGGTGATCGTCAATCCCGCCCGAGTCGATCACTCGTTGGTGAGTTCCGCCGGTCCCCCCGCCCGCCCGGTGCGAGGTTGGAGGCGATCGATGCCGAGACCGCGGCACGGCCGCGGGTGGGGGAGTGGGCGTGACACAGGAATCGGGATCCCGCGAGGGCCTGGACGAGCGCGTGGTACTGGTGGCGGCGGGTCTCGCCGACCTTGCCGTGGACGCGCTGGGAACGGGGTTCGGGATCGTACGGGGGCTGCTGAGGCGGTCGGACGCCGCCGAGGTCGCGGCCGATGCCGAGCGGGACCTGGAGGCCCGCGGACGCCTCGTGCTCGACAAGTACGCGGCACCGCCGCCCGCCCACCTGGAGGTCCTCGCCCGGCACGCGCTCGCCCGACGGGCCGCCGACGGTGGCTGAGCGGTGGGACGCGGCCGCCTTCAAGGCCCGCGTCGACGAGGTCGTGCGGCGGTACACGGCCGAGGAGGCCGACCGACTGGCGGCGGTCGACCCGGCGCTCGGCCCGGTCGCCGAGCAGCTGGAGGCGGCCGTCGCGGACGGCAAGAGGCTGCGGGCGGCGTTCTGCTACTGGGGCTGGCGAGCGGTCGGGCAGCCCGACAGCGACGCCCTCGTGTGCGCGGCCGCGTCCATGGAACTCGTGCACGCGGCCGCCGTCGTGCACGACGACCTCATCGACGACAGCCCCCTGCGCCACGGCCGGCCCACCGCGCACGTGGCCCTGCGCGACGCCGTGGCCCACCACCCGCGGGTCTCCGCCGGAGCCAGGTCCCTCGCGATGCTCGTCGGGGACCTCCTCATGTCGCTCGCCGGGCAGCTGTTCGTCACCAGCGGCCTGCCCGCCGCCTACCTCGGCCGGGCCCGCCCCCTCTGGGCCGCACTCGCCCGGGACCTGATCGCGGGCGAGTGCCTGGAGATCCTCCACACCGGAGCCGCCCCGGACACGGAGGCCTCGCTGAAGGTGATCCGCTACAAGACCGCCAAGTACACCGTCGAGCAGCCGCTGCTGATCGGCGGCGCCCTGGCCGGCGCCGGCCGACGGATGCGCGAGGGGTACTCCGCCTACGGCCTGCCGCTGGGCGAGGCCTTCCAGCTGCGGGACGACCTGCTCGGCCTGTTCGGGGACGAGGGGACCACCGGCAAGGCCGACGCCGACGACGTGCGCGGCCGCCGCCCGACGGCCCTGCTCGCCGAGACCTGGCGGCTCGCCGGAGCCGAGGACCGCGGCCTGCTCCGCGACCTCCTCGGCCGGCCCGACCCGGACGCGCCGGAGGCCGTACGCGCGCTGATGCGGCGCCTCCGCGCACCCGAACGCGTCGAGGCCATGATCACCGCACGGGTCGACGAGGCCCTGCGCGCCCTCGGCGAACTGAACCTGCCCCAGGCCCCCGCCGCCGCGCTCACCGCCCTGGCCCACTCGGCCGCGGTCCGCCGCTACTGACGCAGAACGAGGAACCCGCCATGACCTACACCGAGGCGTCGATGGACGCCCTGCGGCAGAGCGGCGACGAACTCGCCGACGCCACCGTCGCCACCCTCTTCGAGCGCGGCGAGGTGGGCACGTTCAACACCCTCATGCGGTACGTGTCCACCGCCGGCTCCCCACTGCCGGACGGGCTCCCCGACGTCGCCCGCGAGTACCTCGAAACCACCGCCGCCCCGCCGGCGTGGGTCGACTGGGGCGAGATGGAGAAGGCCCGGCTGTTCTTCATCGACAACAACGTCCACATCTCCACCGCCCTCTCCTTCGCCTCCATGCCCGCCTGCTACGTCGTCCCGCACGTGGCGCAACTGCTGTCGGCGACGCACGGCCTGGAGTACCCCTCCAAGCGCATGGCGGAGACGGGCCAGTTCACCGTCCACCTGATGCAGCCCGACGCCTTCGAGGCCGGCAGCCGCTTCATCCCCGCCGCCCAGAAGGTCCGCCTCCTCCACGCCTCCATCCGCCACCACCTCAAGCGCGAGAACCGCTGGGACACCGCGTCGCTGGGGGTGCCGATCTGCCAGGAGGACATGATCGGCGGGCAGATGTTCTTCTCGATGCTCGTCCTCGACAGCCTGCACCGCCTCGGCATCCACATGTCGACGGAGGGAGCGGACGCCTACTACTACGCCTGGCGCGTCGTCGGCGCCATGCTCGGCGTCGACCAGGAGGCCGTGCCCAAGACCCTCGAAGAGGCCCGCCGGTTCCTCGACCTGTACATGATCCGGCACATGGGGCCCTCGCCGGAGGGCGCCCACCTCACCCGGCAGCTGATCGACCTGTACGAGGAGGTCGTGCCCGGCACCTTCTTCGACCCGATCGTCTCGTCCCTCATCCGCTACCTCGTCGGCGACACCTGCGCCGACTGGCTCGACGTGCCCCGCACCCGCTGGGACACCGTCGTCAAGGCCGTCCCCCACCTCCTCGGCGTCCTGGAGACCATCGAGGACCGCTCCCCGCTGGGCTCCTGGGCGCTGGACCGGCTCGGCCACCTCACCACCGTCCTCGAACTGTCCTCCCTCACCCGCGGCCGCGTCATGCACTACGCCATCCCCGAACACCTCAGGAAGGACTACGGCGTTCCGTCAGGACCGTCCCGCAACGGCCGGTGGACACCGCCGTCCGCCACCGTCCCCACGGTGACGCACTGACACGACCGGGGCGGGCGTCAGCCGGCGGACGCGTCCGCCGTCGCGTCCGTCCCGGTGAGCCCCGCGCGCTCCGCGAGCGCGCCGCCCTGGAAACGGCTCTCCGCCCCCAACTCCTCCAGGAGTTCCGCGATGTGCCGGCGGCAGGTGCGCAGCGACATCCCCATCCGCCGGGCGATCACCTCGTCCTTCGCGCCCTGCGCGAGGAGCCCCACCAGCGCACGCCGCAGGCTCGGCCCGACCTCCTTGTACGCGGCCTCACTGGCGCCCCGGAACGGTGCGGCCCCCGACCAGTGCTGCTCGAAGACCCGGCACAGGTACGCCACCACGTCGGGGTCGCGGACGAGCACCGCGCCCTCGCCCGTGCCGCCGTCGGCGCGGCGGGGGAGGAAGGCCACCGAGCGGTCGAAGACCACGGCCCGGTCCGGCAGTTCGGCGGCCGTGCGGTACTCGGCACCGGCCTCGGTGAGCCGCTCCACGTACCCCTGGGTCGACAGGCTGGCCCGGGCCGAGTGCTGGTAGAGCGTCCGCATGCGCACACCCCGGCGCAGCATCGCCACGTCCCGCTCGACGGCGTCGCCGAGGCGGTGCGCCGCCCGCCCGCCGCCCGGCTGGATGCTGAAGACCTCCTCCCGGCAGCGCGCCGACTCCTCGGTGAGCATCGCGGACGCGGACGCCATGTCGGGCAGCACGTCGAAGCCCTCCCTGCGGCCCTGCTCGCGCCGGGCGGCGCGGTAGCGCGGCATCAGGGCGTGCAGTTCGTCCCGGACGGACTGGGCCCGCGCGCCGGCCCGCGCCAGCTCCGCCTCCAGCGGGCCGACGACCTCGGCCGCGGCGGCGTCCGGGCTGACCGGGATCAGCTCCCCGGGACTGCCGGGCGCCGGCCTGAGGAGGCGGAGCCGCTCCAGGGTGCCGCAGGCCGCCTCGACGTCCTCCGGGCTCAGCCCGAGGTCCGCGGGCACGTCGGGCGACCGGCGGGTGAGGCCGCCGCGCTCCAGCGCGTACGCGAAGACGGCGACGTCCCTCGGGTCCAGGCGAGGTATTCCGTCCACATCGATCCCAATAGTCACGCGTTTCCCCCGTGATGCGGCCCTGCTACTTCCGTGCCATGCAGGGTATTGCCAGGTCATGGCGCTGGACCAAGCGGGCTCGCCGGGATCAACTGGAGGTGTCGGGCCGCGGGAAACCCCATCAGGCCGACATTCGGCGTGAACCCGCCAGACGCGGATGTTCCCGCCCGCCGTCCCCCTCCCGAACCAGGAGTCGCACCATGTCCGTTGCCGTCCGCTGTCTGCTTCTCCTCACGGTCCTCCTCGCCGGCGGCTCCGCCGTCGCCGCGGCGGACGGCGCACCGGAGACGACGCGGACGGTCGCGGCGGACCTCCTCGACACCAGCTGGGGCGACGAGTACGTCCGGCCCGTCCTCTGAGGGCCGGGCAACGTGTCGACCACAGGGCCGAAGAACGTGCCGTCACCCACCGGGAACCCGTCACCCACAGGCCCCGGGCCCCGTCGCCCGCGCGCCGAGAGCTCCGCGGACCTCGCGCTGCTGCCCGACATCGTGCGGGCCGTGATCGCACGGAGCGAGACGGAGGAGACCGGATCCCCGGCGGGGCCGCGGCGGGTGCGATGGGGCGTAGAACAGGGCGAGTTCTGGTGCCACGTCGTTCCCGGCGCGACCGTCGGACGGGCCCAGGGATGGAAGCTCCACGTCCCCGCCACCCCGCTCTCGGCGCCGCTCGTCCTGGCCCGCTGCGCCGAGGTGCTCGTCGCCCACCGCGCGGCCTTCAAGTTCGCGGGGAGTCCCGCCCGGGTGGCCGCGCTGGTGTCCGGCCGCTTCGCGCGGGGCGGCGGCGGCAAGTTCCTCACCGTGTACCCGGCCGACGACGACCGGTTCAGGACGCTCGCCGAGGAACTGCACCGGGCCACCCTGGGATTGCCCGGTCCCGCGGTCCTCTCCGACCGGCGCTACGGCCCCGACAGCCAGGTCTTCTACCGGTACGGCGTGTTCAAGGGCGTCCGTGAGCTGACGGCCGACGGCGGCTTCGCCGCCCGCCTCACCGACCCCGACGGGCGGCCGGTCGCCGACGAGCGCAACGCCTGGTTCAGCCCGCCGGCCTGGGCCGGAGAACCCTTCCCCGACCGCCCCGCCGCCCCGGCCCGCAGCACGGCCACGGCCAAGCCCGTCCTGCTCGGCGACCGCTTCCTCGTACGGGGCGCGATCCAGCACTCCAACAAGGGCGGGGTGTTCCGCGCCGAGGACACCCGCACCGGCGACCAGGTCGTCGTGAAGCAGGCACGGCCCCACGTGGGAGCCGGCCTCGAAGGCCTCGACGTCCGGGACCTGCTGCGCCGCGAGGCCGCGCTGCTCGAACGGTTCGGCGACGTGCGGACTGGTCAAGTGCCAGGCGTGGTAGCCGTGTTCGAGCAGCAAGGGAGCGTGTTCCTGGCCACCGCCTCGGTGCCCGGGGCGACCCTGCGGCGCACCGTCGCCGAGCGGCTCGCCCGCGACGGCAGCGGTTGCCCCGACGACCGTACGGCCGACTCCCTGGTCCGCCAGCTCGTCGCCCTCGTCACCACCGCCCACGAACTGGGCGTCACGCTCCACGACTTCAACCCCAACAACGTGATGGTCACGCCCGAGGGCCGGCTCGTCCTCATCGACCTGGAGATGGCGGCCAGGCAGGGCGACCGCTGGGTCCTCGGCGCCACCCCCGGCTACACCGCGCCCGAGCTGCGCGCCGCCGACCAGGTGGCGCCCGCCCTGCCGCCGACCGCCGACCTCTACGCCCTCGGCGCCACCGTCCTGCACGCCCTCAGCGGCGCCGACCCGCTCTTCGCCGACGACCTGCCGCGCGACACGGCCCGACCGGACGAGGACCGCCTCGCGGTCCTGGTCGACCTGCTGGCCCGCGACCACGCGCTCGTACGGCGCTTCTCGCCCCTGATCCGGGGGCTCATGCGGGACCGCGCCGAGGACCGCTGGACGCTGGAGCGGGCAGGGGAGTTCGTTGCGATGGGCTCGGTGGGCTCGGTGACGTCAGAGACGTCGGTGGTGGCGGTGGCGATGGCGGTATCGGTGGCGGACGCGGCCACGGATGTGGTCGCGGAGGCGGATCCGGACGCGGAAGCCACGCGTGCGCGCCTCCTGCACGACGGCGTCGGGCATCTGCTCGCCACCATGAGGCCGGACGACGCCGAGCGGCTGTGGCCCTCGGACAGCTTCGGCGAGACCTGCGACCCGGTGGCCGTCCAGCACGGCTCGGCGGGTGGTGTCGCGCTGCTCGCCCGGGCGCTGGGGCAGTGGGATGCCGGGACGGGCGGGCCGTTCGGCGCCGCCGGGGCCCGCGGGGGCGCGGGTGCGCCGGCCGTGACCCGGGAGGCGCTCGCCGAGGGCCTGCGTGCCGCCGCCCGCTGGACCGCAGACCGGCAGGACGCGCTGCCGGGCGACCTGCCAGGGCTGCACTTCGGCCGCTCGGGCACGGCGTGGGCGCTGCTCGACGCCGCGCGGGTGCTGGACGACACCGGACTGGCGGACCGGGCCGTCGGGCTGGCCCTGGGCCTTCCGGTCCGCTGGCCCAACCCGGACGTGTGCCACGGAGCGGCCGGGTCGGGTCTGACCCAGCTCCACTTCTGGCGCACCACCGGCGATCCGCGGTTCCTGGACCGCGCCGAGCAGGTTGCGGAGGGGCTCCTCGGCGCTGCCAGGCGCACCCCCGAGGGGGTGTTCTGGCCGGTCCCGGAGGACTTCGGGTCGGCGCTCGCGGGCGCCTGGCACTACGGCTTCGCGCACGGCGTGGCAGGGGTCGGCACGTTCCTGCTGCTCGCGGCGGAGGCCACCGGGAACGACCGGTTCCGCGAAGCCGCCGCCGAGGCGGGAGCCACCCTCGCCGCCGCGGCCCGCAGTGGAGCGGCGGGCGCGCTCTGGCCCGTCGACAGGGCCCGCCACCTGGCGGACTCCCCGGAACTGGCGCGGCACTGGTGCAGCGGTTCGTCCGGCGTCGGGACCTTCCTGGTCAGGCTCTGGGCGGCCACCGGCGGGACCGACAAGACCCTGCGCGACCTGGTGGACGGAGCGGCCCTCGCGGTACGGGCGGGCAGGGCGACCGACTCGCCCGCCACCTGCCACGGGCTCGCCGGCAACGCCGAGTTCCTGCTCGACGCCGCCGTCCGCACGGGCGACGAGAGCCACCGCGCCGCCGCCGAGCTGCTCGTCGAGCACCTCGCCGCGCAGGCCGTGCTGCGCGACGGGCGCCTCCTGGTGCCCGACGAGAACCGCAGGACCGTCCTCGCCGAATACGCCACCGGCCTCGCCGGCAGCCTCTCCCTGCTGCTGCGCATGAGGTGCGGAGGCCCGCGCGCCTGGCTGCCCGAGGGCGGACCGGCGCACCCCTGAGTGTCCGGTGGCCGCCGGCCACCGGCATCCCGTCGAAGCAACCGTAGAAGGAGACCGTCATGACGGAGTACGACATCGATGCCCTGCAGGTCCTGCCGGAGGAGACCCGCACCGAGGACGCCCGCGGCGAGGAGCACGCCGCCGCGCTGATCACCGCCTGCCGCTGGCTCACCAGCGGCTGCTGACGAAATCCGGTGAACGGGCGGCGCACCCCCATGGCCGCCCGGGGAGGGGACCGCCTGCGCCGGCCGGTCCCCTCTTTCCGGTTCCCGGTTCCCGGTCCTCTCTTTCCGGTTCCCCGGTGCTTCCGGTTTCCCGGTGAGGTGGCTGTGTCGTGCGCGTCGCCGGCCCGATGCGGCCCCGGCGCGGCTCCGGCCGGGTGTCCATCCCCCGGACCGGCGGTAAAGCGCGGGAAAATTCCGGGTGGGCGGGCTGCGGTTCCCGTACGGAGCGATTCCGCCGTCTTGACGCGTTCTTAGCGCCCCGGGGCTCCCCGCAAGCGTGTCGGAACAACGGATTCCGCAGCAGGTATGCCATTGACCTGCGGTTCTGCCCGCGCTTCCATTCAGCCCGGGAGCCACGGACCCACCTGATCACCGGCCGCCTCGGAGGCGATACCGCTCCCGCTCGGAAACACTTTGCTCACCGATCGGAACCGTCTGATGACCGACACCCTCAGCGCGCCGCACGCGTTGGCCCCGCCGACCGGCCCCGTGCCGCAGAAGCTCAAGCGTTCCATCGGTGTCGTGGGCGGCACCCTGCTCACGCTGTCGTGCGTGACCCCCGCCTCCACGTTGTTCGTGGTCGTACCCGACCTGTTCGACGGAGTCGGCACCTACGCCGCGCTGACCATCGCGATCGGCTCGCTGCTCTGTATCGGCGTGGCGTTCTGCTACTCCGAGCTGGGCACCCTCATCCCCAGCGCGGGCGGCGAGTACGCCATCGTCTCCACCCTGGCGGGCCGCCTGGCCGGCTGGCTGGTGTTCGTCCTCTCCCTGCTGGTCGTGATGATCGTGCCCCCGGTGATCGCCATGGGGACCGCCGACTACCTGGCACCCCTGGTCCACATCCCGGCCCCGATCGCCGGCGCCGGCGTGATGCTCCTCGCGACCCTCGCGGGCCTGCTCGACCTGCGCGCCAACGCCTGGATCACCGGCATCTTCCTCGTCCTGGAGGTCGTCGCGGCCGGCATCGTCGCCGTCCTGGGCTTCGCCCACTCGGAGCGCGGTGTCGGCGCCCTCGTCCACGGCCAGGTCGCCGGCGAGGGCGGCACGCACTCGCTCGTCACCGGCGCCATGGTGGTCTCCGGCCTCGCCATCGCCCTCTTCATCACCCAGGGCTTCTCGACGGCCGTCTACCTCTCCGAGGAACTGGAGAACCCGCGCAAGAGCGTGGCCCGCACCGTGCTCGCCACCCTGGCCATCTCCACCGTCGTGATCCTCGTGCCCGTCGTGGCCATCACCCTGGGCGCGGGCGACCTGGAGACCCTCACCGGCGGCGACATCAGCGGCATGATCGCGGCCTGGTCCAACTCCGCCGTCGGCACCTTCATCAGCCTCTGCGTCGCGCTGGCCATCGTCAACGCCGGCATCGTGATGGTCATCCAGAACTCCCGCGTCCTGTTCGCCTCCGCCCGCGACAAGGCCTGGCCCGAGCCCGTCAACAACGCCCTGTCCCGACTGGGCCGCTTCGGCTCCCCGTGGGTCGCGACCCTGCTCGTCGGCGTGCCCGGCGCGGCCCTGTGCTTCGTCAACCTCGACACCCTCTACGGCGTCACCGGCGTCTCCGTCACCGGCATGTACCTGCTGGTCGCGGTGGCGGCACTGTTCAGCCGCCGGGGCGCGCACCGCGAGGTCGCCGCCTGGCGCATGCCGCTGTGGCCGGCCGTCCCGCTGCTGCTCATCGGCGTCCTCGCGTACGTCCTCTCCATGCAGGAGACCGAGTACCTGCTGTGGACCGGCGGCATCACGGCGGTCGCCACCCTCTACTGGGCCCTGTACCTGCGGCCGCGCAAGGACACCCGCTGGCTGGTCAGCATCCCCGAGGACGAGCAGGCCTGATCCTCCGGCCCGACGTCCCACCCGGGGGCCGGGGCGGTACACCACCGCCC
>NZ_JBHJQI010000067.1:0-45605 GCF_042262805.1 Streptomyces sp. NPDC056361 | reverse complement strand
ACCGACGGGGGGTGGAGCTGCTGGTTAGCTCGCTGGGATAATAACCCATCGGTCGCTGGTTAAAATCCTGTCCCCGATACTCTGTAGCAACGAAGGCCCGGATCCGATCACATCGGATCCGGGCCTTCGTCGTGTGCGCACTTCGCATCCGCGCGTGTCGGTGTCCGAGCGGGTCGGTGTGCGCGTGCGGGCATGAAGAAAGCCCCCGCCGGGGCGGGGGCCTTCTCGTGTGCGTGTCAGGCGGTGGCGGCGCAGCTGGGGCAGATGCCGCGGTAGGTGACCTCGACGTTCGAGATCGTGAAGCCGAAGCGCTCGGTGTCCGGGAGGTCGGCCATGGGGTCGCCGGCCGGGTGCACGTCGCGGATGGCACCGCACCGGCCGCAGACCAGGTGCTGGTGCGGCCGGTGGGCGTTGGGGTCGTACCGCTTGGCGCGTCCGTCGGTCGCGACCTCGATGACCTCGCCGAGGGTGACCATCTCGCCCAGCGTGTTGTAGACGGTCGCGCGCGAGATCTCGGGAAGTCTCGTCACGGCACGTGCGTGGACCTCGTCGGCGGTCAGGTGCACATGGTCCCCGTCGAGGACTTCGGCCACGACACGCCGCTGCGCGGTCATCCGCCAGCCGCGTCCGCGCAGTCGTTCCAACAGGTCACTCATGAGGGCCAGCCTAACAGCCGGGGGAACGGGTTCCCGAACGGGTGTGACTTTGGAAGTTCACTTGACTTAGACATTGTCTATCGTAGGATCGAAACCGGCATTGGCCAAGGGCCTCGACAGGGCTCCGGGCCGACGGACAGGACTCGCAGTAATGACGCAGGAGGCGCACGTGACGCAGGGACCGCTCACCACGGAGGCCGGCGCGCCGGTCGCCGACAACCAGAACAGCGAGACGGCGGGCGTCGGCGGTCCGGTCCTCGTCCAGGACCAGCTCCTGCTCGAGAAGCTCGCCCACTTCAACCGCGAGCGCATCCCGGAGCGCGTGGTCCACGCGCGCGGTGCGGGCGCCTACGGCACCTTCACGCTCACCCGTGACGTCTCGCAGTGGACGCGCGCCAAGTTCCTCTCCGAGGTCGGCAAGGAGACCGAGACCTTCCTGCGCTTCTCCACCGTCGCGGGCAACCTCGGCGCGGCCGACGCGGTGCGCGACCCCCGCGGCTGGGCGCTGAAGTTCTACACCGAAGAGGGCAACTACGACCTCGTCGGCAACAACACCCCGGTGTTCTTCATCAAGGACGCCATCAAGTTCCCCGACTTCATCCACACCCAGAAGCGCGACCCGTACTCGGGCTCGCAGGAGGCGGACAACGTCTGGGACTTCTGGGGCCTCTCCCCGGAGTCGACCCACCAGGTCACGTGGCTCTTCGGCGACCGCGGCATCCCCGCCTCGTACCGCCACATGAACGGCTACGGCTCGCACACGTTCCAGTGGAACAACGAGGCCGGCGAGGTCTTCTGGGTCAAGTACCACTTCAAGACCGACCAGGGCATCAAGAACCTCACCCAGGACGAGGCCAACCGCCTCGCCGGCGAGGACCCGGACTCGCACCAGCGCGACCTGCGCGAGGCCATCGAGCGCGGCGACTTCCCGACCTGGACCGTGCAGGTCCAGATCATGCCCGCGGCGGACGCGGCGGAGTACCGCTTCAACCCGTTCGACCTCACCAAGGTGTGGCCGCACGAGGACTACCCGCCGATCGAGATCGGCAAGCTGGAGCTCAACCGCAACCCGGAGAACATCTTCGCCGAGGTCGAGCAGTCCATCTTCTCCCCGGCGCACTTCGTGCCGGGCATCGGCCCGTCCCCGGACAAGATGCTCCAGGGCCGCCTCTTCGCCTACGGCGACGCCCACCGCTACCGCGTCGGCATCAACGCCGACCACCTGCCGGTGAACCGCCCGCACGCCACCGAGGCGCGCACCAACTCCCGTGACGGCTACCTCTACGACGGCCGCCACAAGGGCGCGAAGAACTACGAGCCGAACAGCTTCGGCGGCCCGTACCAGACGGACCGGCCGCTGTGGCAGCCGACCGCCGTCTCCGGTGTCACCGGCGACCACGTCGCTCCCTCGCACGCCGAGGACAGCGACTTCGTCCAGGCGGGCAACCTCTACCGCCTGATGTCGGAGGACGAGAAGGGCCGTCTGGTCGCGAACCTGGCCGGCTTCATCGCCAAGGTCTCCCGCGACGACATCGCCGAGCGGGCGATCGACAACTTCCGCCAGGCGGACGGTGACTTCGGCAAGCGGCTCGACGCCGCGGTCCAGGCCCTGCGCGGCTGAGGGCGCTTGCCGTAGGAAGAGGGCGGGCCGGGTCTCCGTACGGAGGCCCGGCCCGCTTTCGTTTCACCCGGCGGGCCCGCTCACCCGGCCACGCTGTGCACCGGGATCCAGCAGCGGATGATGTCGCGCACGGAGACGATGCCGACGGGCCCCCGGTCGTCGAGGACCACCAGGTGGCGGAAGCCGCCGTGCGTCATGGCCTCGGCGGCCTCGGCCAGGGTCCAGGTCGGCGCGGCGAAGACGACGTCGCGGGTGGTGTGGGAGCCCGCGGTCTCGAGGTCGGGATCCTGGTCCCGGGCGAGGGAGTTGAGGATGTCGCGCTCGGTGAGGATCCCGAGCCCGCCGGCGTCGGTGTCGAGGACGACGGCCGCGCCGACGCGGCGCGCCGACATCAGCCGGGCCGCCTGTCGCAGGGTGTGTGCGGGGCCGATGGTGAGGACCACGGTGCTCATGGCGTCACGGACGAGCATGGACGGAGCCACCTCCTTGGTGAACCTTCAAGAAGAAGGAATTCACAAGTTCACAAGTGGGGGGACTCTCAGAGTGGCACCGGGGGAGAAGGGCGACAAGAGGGCGCGCGAGGTACCCGCGCCGGTGCGGTGGGCGCCCCCGCCGACGCGGTGGGCGCCCCCGGGGGGATGCGGTGGCCCGATCAGTCCTGCGCGGCCTGCTGGTTGAGGTAGCTCAGGAGCTCGCCGTGGAGGAGGCCGTTGGACGCGGCGGCGTTGCCGCTGTGGGGGCCGTGCCGGCCGTCCAGGCCGGTGTAGGTGCCGCCGGCCTCCTGGACCACGATCGCCACCGCGGCCATGTCCCACAGGGAGAGCTCCGGCTCGGCGCAGATGTCCACGGAGCCCTCGGCGACCATCATGTACGGCCAGAAGTCGCCGTACGCGCGGGTCCGCCAGCACGCGCGCGTGAGGTCGAGGAAGCCGTCGAGCCGGCCCTGCTCCTCCCAGCCGCTGATCGAGGAGTACGCGAAGGAGGCGTCCTCCAGGGACGCGACCTTCGACACCCCGAGCCGGGTCGCCGAGGCGAGGCTGCGGCCCGTGTACGCGCCGCTGCCCTTCGCGGCCCACCAGCGCCGGCCGAGCGCCGGGGCCGACACCACGCCGACGACGGGCTGGAAGCCGGTCTCCCCGGCCTCCATCAGCGCGATCAGGGTCGCCCAGACCGGCACCCCGCGCACGTAGTTCTTCGTGCCGTCGATCGGGTCGATCACCCAGCGGCGCGGGCCCGAGCCCTCCACGCCGTACTCCTCGCCCAGGATCGCGTCACGGGGCCTGGCGCGCTGGAGCTGGCCGCGGATCAGCTCCTCCGCGGCCTTGTCGGCCTCGCTCACCGGGGTCATGTCCGGCTTGGTCTCGACCTGGAGGTCGAGTGCCTGGAATCGGTCCATGGTGGCCGCGTCGGCGGCATCCGCGAGGACGTGGGCGAGACGCAGATCATCGTGGTAATCGGCCATGGTCGGCACTCTATCCCCGCGGCGGGAACGCGCGGAGAACCGTCCACGGGGGCTCCGCGCCCGGCCCTCCCGACCCCCTTGACAGGGTGCGGGCGGCTGTCGACGCTGGGCGGGGAACCGTTCCCTCCCGGAGGTGGCGATGGCGCACGCCCGCGACGCCCTGCTCGACGCCGCGCTCGCCGCGCTCACCCACCGGCCCTGGTCCGCGATTCGCATGGCCGACCTCGCCGCCGTCGCGCGGGTCTCCCGGCAGACGCTCTACAACGAGTTCGGCAGCAAGGAGGGGCTGGCCCGCGCGCTGGTGCGCCGGGAGGCCGACACCTACCTCCAGGGCGTCCGCGCGCTGCTCGCCGCCCCGGCCCCGCCCGGCCGGAACGTCGTCGCCGTCGCCGAGTGGATCGTCGCCAGGGCCGCCGTCCGCCCGATACTGCGGGCCCTGCTCACCGGCGCCTGGAACGAGCGGCTGCCCGAACCCAGGCCGGCCAGGTCCGGCGCCCGGCCCGCCCCCGTACCGGCCCAGCGGCGCGCCGACGCAGGGCCGCCCGCGCCCGGCGAACTCGTGGCGCAGACCGCGGCCTGCGCCGGGGAGCGCTGGGCCGCCGGCTGCGAACTCGCCGTACGGATCGCGCTCAGCCACGTCGTCGCACCGCCCCCGCCGGTGACCCCCGGGGGCGCCGGGCCGGGTCAGTGCGCCGAGCCGGAGAGCTGGAGTCCGATGACCCCCGCGATGACCAGGCTGATCGAGACGATCTTGAGCGTGGAGACCACGTCGCCCAGGAAGACCATGCCGTAGATCGCCGTGCCGGCGGCGCCGATCCCCGTCCACACCGCGTACGCCGGGCCCACGTCCAGCTTCCGCAGTGCGAGGGTGAGGAGGCCGAAGCTGCCGAGGGCGAACGCCGCGAAGGCGATCGTCGGCCACAGCCGGGTGAAACCGTGCGAGAGCTTCAGGCAGACCGCGAAACCCGTCTCCAGGATTCCCGCGATCACCACCAGCAGCCACGCCATCGTCAGTGCCTCCCACGCCGTCGGTGACTGCTTCGTCGCACTTGGTGCGATTATGCACTTACCGGCTGCGAGCAGGCGCAAACGCCGGGGGCTCAGTCGCCCTCGCGTCGCTCCCGGGTCGCGAGCAGCCGCCGCAGCGACACCAGCCGCGCCGGATCGGCGTGCCCCTCCGCCGCGTACGCGTCGAGCGCGCAGTCCGGCTCGTCGTGGCTGCACGCGCGCGGGCAGTTCTCCGTGCCCGGCTCCAGGTCGGGGAAGGCGTGGATGACCCGCGACGGGTCGACGTGGTGCAGACCGAAGGAGCGCACGCCCGGGGTGTCGATGACCCAGCCGCCCTCCTTGTCGTTGAGCGGCAGGGCGAGCGCCGAGGTGGTGGTGTGCCGGCCGCGGCCGGTGACCGCGTTGACCACACCGGTGGTACGCCGCCGCTCCGGCGGGACCAGGGCGTTGACCAGGGTCGTCTTGCCGACGCCGGAGTGGCCCACGAACGCGGTCGTCCGGCCCTTGAGGTGCTCGTGGACCCGCTCGGCGGCCACCCCGTCGACGAACTCGTCGCGGGTGGTGACCACGTACGGCACGCCCAGCGCCCCGTACATCTCCAGGAGGGTGTCCGGCGGCGCCAGGTCCGACTTGGTCAGGACGAGGAGCGGGGAGAGCCCGCCGTCGTAGGCGGCGACCAGGCAGCGGTCGATCAGCCGGGGCCGCGGCTCGGGGTCGGCGAGCGCGGTGACGATCGCCAGCTGGTCGGCGTTGGCGACGACCACCCGCTCGAACGGGTCGTCGTCGTCGGCCGTGCGCCGGAGCACCGAGCTGCGCTCGCCGATCCGCACGATCCGGGCCAGGGTGTCCTTCTCGCCGGAGAGGTCGCCGACGATCGAGACCCGGTCGCCGACCACGGCGGCCTTGCGGCCCAGTTCGCGCGCCTTCATGGCCGTCACGATCCGGTCGTCGACCAGGCAGGTCAGCCGGCCGCGGTCGACGGTGAGGACCATGCCCTCGACGGCGTCCTCGTGCTTGGGACGGATGGTCGTGCGGGGACGGGTGCCCTTGCGGTTGGGCCGCTGGCGGATGTCGTCCTCGTCGGTGTGCTTGCCGTAACGCCGCATGACTCAGGCCCCGAGCATTTCGGTCCACATCCCCGGGAAGTCCGGCAAGGTCTTCGCCGTCGTCGCCACGTCCTCGATCAGCACGCCCTCGACGGCGAGGCCGATGAGCGCGCCCGCCGTCGCCATGCGGTGGTCGTGGTACGTGTGGAAGACGCCGCCGTGCAGCGGGCGCGGGCGGATGTGGAGACCGTCCTCGGTCTCGGTCACGTCGCCGCCCAGCTCGTTGATCTCCTTGGTGAGCGCCGCCAGGCGGTCCGTCTCGTGGAGCCGCAGGTGGGCCACGCCGCGCAGGGTGGAGGGGGAGTCCGCGAGGGCCGCCAGCGCCGCGATGCCCGGGGTCAGCTCGCCGACCTCGCCGAGGTCGACGTCGATGCCGTGGATCCGGCCCGTGCCGGTGAAGGTCAGGCCCGCGTCGGTCAGCTCGCAGGAGCCACCCATCTCGGTGAAGATCCGGCGCAGCTCGTCACCCGGCTGGGTGGTCCGCTCCGGCCAGTCGGGGATCGTCACCCGGCCGCCGGTGACCAGCGCGGCCGCCAGGAACGGCTGCGCGTTCGACAGGTCCGGCTCGACGACCAGGTCCCGGCCGCGCAGCGCGGAGGACGCCACCCGCCACACGTTCGGGGTGCCGCCGTGCTCCGGCTCGTCGACCTTGGCGCCGACCGCGCGCAGCATGTCGACGGTCATCCGGATGTGCGGGAGCGAGGGGAGCCTGTCGCCCACGTGCCGTACCTCGACGCCCTGGTTGAAGCGGGGCGCGGACAGCAGCAGCGCGCTGACGAACTGGGAGGACGAGGAGGCGTCGATCTCGACCGTGCCGCCGTCCAGGCCGCCGGCGCCGTGCACGGTCAGGGGCAGCGCGCCCCGGCCGTCGTCGTCGATCCGGGCGCCGAGCCCGCGGAGGGCGTCGATCACGCCGTGCAGCGGGCGCTCGTGGGAGCGGGGGTCGCCGTCGAAGCGCACCGGGCCGTCGGCGAGCGCCGCGACCGGGGGCAGGAAGCGCATGACCGTGCCGGCGTTGCCGACGTCGACGGCCGCGGGGCCGCGCAGCGGCGAGGGGATGATCCGCCAGGCCTCGCCCGACCCGTCGGGGCCCACTCCTTCCTCGATCTTCACGCCGAGGGTGCGGAGCGCCTCGGCCATCAGGAGGGTGTCGCGGGAGCGCAGCGGGCGGCGCAGCCAGCCGGGCTCGGAGGCGAGCGCGGCGAGCACCAGGGCCCGGTTGGTGACCGACTTCGATCCGGGCACGGTGACGGTCGCGTCGACGGCGCCGCGGGCGTACGGGGCGGGCCAGAGGTCGGTGGGCGGGTCGGTGTGCGCGGAAGCTGCTGCGGTCATGTCCTCACTGTACGGGGGTGTCAGAACCGCACGAGCCAGCGGCAGCCGCCGATCAGGCAGCAGATCGAGACCGTGTGGAAGAAGAGGAGCCACACCCCGGCGGGCACGTGGGTGAGGCCCGCGAGCTGGTCCGCGTCCGAGTCGGGTGCGCCGCCGCGGCGCCGCTTCGCCTGGAGTTCGAAGGCCGGTCGGACGCCGCCGAGGAGCAGGAACCACACCACCGCGTAGGCGAAGACCGACTGGACGTCGGGGCCGGTGAGCCAGGAGACGAGGAGGAAGGCGGCGCCCGTCAGGACGACGGTGAGGATGCCGTACGCGTTGCGGACCATCACCAGCATGGCGAGGAGCAGCGCGGTCGCGGCCCACAGCAGCAGGGTGACGTGTCCGGTGCCGAGCAGGGCGGCGCCGCCGAGGCCGAGCAGCGGGGCCGCCGGGTATCCGGCGGCCAGGGTGAGGACCACGCCGACGCCGGTCGGGCGGCCGCGGGTCACGGTCAGTCCGCTGGTGTCCGAGTGCAGCCGGATCGCTTCGAGACGGCGGCCGGTGGCGAGCGCGACGAGCCCGTGGCCGCCCTCGTGGGCGATCGTGATCGCGTTGCGGGCCGGCAGCCACAGGGTGCGGAAGACGACCAGGGCCAGCGCGCAGGCGGCGGTGACCCAGACGATCCACTGGTCGGGAGCGGGCTGGGTGCCGAGGATTTCGGTCATTTCGCGGACGGCTCCTCGGTGGTGTTCGGGATCGTGGCAGTGTGGCAGGTATGTGCGGACGGTTTGCAGCGAGTCGGCGGCCCGAGGACCTCGTCGGGCTCTTCGGGGTGGAGAAGTGGGAGCCGGAGGAGACCCTGGCGCCCGACTGGAACGTGGCGCCCACCAAGGAGGTCTGGGCGGTCCTGGAGCGCCCTGTGAAAGACGCGGGATCCCCGCGTCCGGTTCGCCAGCTGCGCGCGCTGAGATGGGGGCTCGTGCCGTCCTGGGCGAAGTCGCCGGAGGGCGCGGCCCGGATGATCAACGCGCGGGCGGAGACCGTCCACGAGAAGCCGTCCTTCAGGCGCGCGTTCACGTCCCGCCGGTGCATCCTGCCCGCCGACGGCTACTACGAGTGGGTGACCGGCGTGGCCGAGCGCGACCTGGAGGTGGAGGGGAAGAAGAAGCGGCCGCGCAAGCAGCCGTACTTCGTGACCCCGGCCGACGGCTCGGTCTTCGCGATGGCGGGGCTCTACGAGTTCTGGCGGGACGGTTCGCTGCCGGCCGAGCACCCGTCCGCCTGGTGGGCGACCTGCTCGGTGATCACCACCGAGGCCGAGACCGGACCGCTGGGCGTGGCGCCGGCCGAGGGCCCGCGCTCGCTCCACGACATCCACCCCCGGATGCCGCTCATGCTGACGGAGGAGCGCTGGGACGCCTGGCTCGACCCGGCGCGCACGGACCCGGAGGAGCTGCGGAGCCTGCTCGCCCCGCCGCCGGAGGGCCTGATGCGGGCCTACCCGGTCGCCACGGCCGTCAGCAACGTCCGCAACAACGGCCCCGAGCTCCTGGAGGAGCTGTCGGGTCCCGAGGTCGGCACGCTGTTCTGAGGGCCCTCGGGAGGCCCCCGGGCGGCAGGATGGGGGCGTGACCAAGGACGTGACACAGTACGAGACCGTTTCCACCGACGCCGGGGAGGCACGCGTCACCTGGTACGAGGGGACGCGGCCGTGGGTCGTCCTCGCCCTCGGCCACGGCGCCGGCGGCGGCGTCGAGGCCCGCGACCTCCAGGCGCTGGCGGGCGCGCTGCCCGCGCACGGGGTGACCGTCGCCCTCGTCGAGCAGCCGTGGCGGGTCGCCGGCAAGAAGGTCGCTCCCGCGCCGAAGACCCTCGACACGGGTTGGCGCGGCCTCTGGCCCGCCCTCGCCGGGCCCGGCCTCCCGGTGATCGCGGGCGGCCGCAGCGCCGGCGCCCGGGTCGCCTGCCGGACCGGGCGGGAGCTGGGCGCGACGGCCGTCCTCGCGCTGAGCTTCCCGCTGCACCCGCCGGGCAGGCCGGAGCGCTCCCGCGCCGACGAGCTCCTCGGCACCGGACTGCCCACCCTCGTCGTCCAGGGCGGCAACGACCCCTTCGGACGGCCCGAGGAGTACCCGGACGGCCCGTACGAGCTCGTGGAGATCCCGTACGGGGACCACGGCTTCGCGCTGCCCAAGCGGGCGCCGCTCGGCCAGGAGGAGGCGCTCGCCCTCCTGGTGGACGGGGTCGCCGGGTGGATCGCGGGACTCCGCTGACCGCCGCCCGGAACCGGGAATGCCGAGCGGGGGGCCGTGGTTGTTCGGTGCGTCGGTGTGAGAGCAAGGAAGAGGGAGTCCGTCGCATGGGTTCGACCATCTGCCCGGAGCGCGCGCAGGCCGCTGACCTCGACTGGACAGTGCTGCCCGCGCCCAAGGCCGCCCCTATTCGGGCGGCGGGCGGAGTGCTTCCTCGTCTATCCTCCGAAACGAGCGGGTCCGCCCCCGGGCTCGCCGCCGCGCTGGAGGAGGTGGGTCCGGTCACTGGGACCGACACAGGGACCGACGACGGCCCCGAGGAGACGACCGCGGAGCGCAACGCGCGCTTCGAGCGGGACGCCCTCGGCTACCTCGACCAGATGTACTCGGCCGCGCTGCGCATGACGCGCAACCCCGCGGACGCGGAGGACCTGGTGCAGGAGACCTACGCCAAGGCGTACGGATCCTTCCACCAGTTCCGTGAGGGCACGAACCTCAAGGCGTGGCTCTACCGGATCCTCACGAACACCTTCATCAACTCGTACCGCAAGAAGCAGCGTGAGCCCCAGCGCAGCGCCGCCGAGGAGATCGAGGACTGGCAGCTCGCCCGCGCCGAGTCGCACATGTCGACCGGTCTGCGCTCCGCCGAGTCGCAGGCGCTCGACCACCTGCCCGACTCCGACGTGAAGGAAGCGCTCCAGGCGATTCCCGAGGAGTTCCGCATCGCCGTCTATCTCGCCGATGTCGAGGGGTTTGCGTACAAGGAGATCGCGGACATCATGGGGACACCCATCGGTACGGTGATGTCCCGACTGCACCGGGGACGCCGCCAGCTGCGCGGCATGCTCGAGGACTACGCTCGCGACCGCGGGCTCGTACCCGCGGGCGCCGGAGAGTCGTCGAACGATCTGAAAGGCTCGGGCTCATGAGCTGCGGAGAGCCGCACGAGACGGATTGCTCAGAGGTCCTGGATCATCTCTACGAGTTCCTCGACAACGAGATGCCCGACAGCGACTGCACCAAGTTCGAGGTGCACTTCGAGGAGTGCTCCCCGTGCCTGGAGAAGTACGGCCTGGAGCAGGCGGTGAAGAAGCTCGTCAAGCGCTGCTGCGGCAGTGACGACGTCCCCACCGACCTGCGCGCCAAGGTCATGGGCCGCATCGACCTGATCCGCGCCGGGCACCTGGTGCCCGAGCAGGACGTCACGGCGAGCGCCCCGGCGACACCGGCCCCGCAGGAGTAGCGCTCCCGCACCGGGGACGAAGGCCGTCGCGACACGCTCGCGGCGGCCCCACGCATACATCAGCTTGTATCACCCGATGGTGCGAATCACTCGTACCGCGCAGTCCGGCGCCGCTCGACTCGCTAGCGTGACAGGCGTGATGGGCGTGAAGGTCATTCCGCGAGCGGCCCGCGTGTACATCGGCTGCGCCCTGCTCGGCGCCGGGGCGTGCGCCCTGCCCGCCCTGCGCCCCGGCGCGGCCGTCCCCTGGGGCACGGCCGCGCTCCTCGCCGCCCTGTACGCGCTCTGCGAGCTGCCCGCCCGCTGCCGGTTCCTCGGCCGCGCCCTCGGCGGCTCCGTCCCCATGGGCACCGGCTCCTTCTTCCCTGTGCTCCTCGCCGCCGCGCTCCTCCTGCCGCCCGCCGCCGCGGCGCTCACCGCGCTGCCCGGCAGCCTCCTCGCCCGCGTCGAGGAACCCCCCGCCGCGCCGCGCCGCGCCTGGCGGGCCGCCGCCACCGCCCTCGCCGCCTGGGCCGCTGCAGCCACCGCCGGCCTCCTCGGCGGCCCGGCCGCCCTCGGCCGCGGCCCGGACGCCCCCGACCTGCCGTACGCGCTGCTGCCCGCGGCCGCCGCCGCGCTCGCCTTCTGCCTGACCCTCACCGCCCTCGACGGCGGCATCAGGGCCACGGCCGACGGACTGCCCCTCCGGGCCGCCTGGCGCGGCCTCCTCGGCCGGGCGCTCGCCCCGCACCTCGTGCACGGGCTCGCCGGGCTGATGATGGCCGTCCTCTGGCGCAGCACCTACGGGGCGGTCGCGGCGCTGTTCGTGCTGCTCCCGATGTACATCTCGTGCTGGGTCTTCGCCCAGTACCACCGCGAGCGCGCCGCCCACCAGGCCACCATCCGCGCCCTCGTGCAGGCCGTCGACATCAAGGACCGGTACACCCGCGGCCACAGCGAACGGGTCGGCCACGCCTCCGTCCTGATCGCCCGTGAACTCGGCCTGGCCGAGGAACGGCTCGACGTCGTCCGCTTCGCCGGCATCCTGCACGACGTCGGGAAGCTCGGCGTGCCCACCCGCGTCCTCCGCAAGGACGGCCCCCTCACCCCCGAGGAGCGGCGGGTCATCGAACTGCACCCGGAGTACGGCCACGAGATGGTCCGGGGCATCGGCTTCCTCGGCGAGGCCCGGGCCGCGATCCTCCACCACCACGAACGCATGGACGGCAGCGGTTACCCGTACGGCCTGCACGGCGACCGGATTCCCGAATTCGCCCGAGTGGTCGCCGTCGCCGACGCCTTCGACGCCATGACCTCCACCCGCTCCTACAGCAGGGCCCGGCCGGTGCCGACCGCCGTCGCCGAACTGGAGCGGTGCGCCGGCACCCAGTTCGACCCCCGGATGGTCGCCGCCCTCGTCCGCGCCCTCGACCGGCACGGCTGGCAGCCCGCCGTCACCGCCGACGAGGCCCCGCAGCCGGACCGGGTCCCGCCGCCCCGCGAGGCGGACGCCCCCGTCACCGACCGGCCGAGGGAGCGCGCGTGAGGCCGGGCGCCGCCACCGTCGGCGCCCTGTACGGGGCGGCGCTGCTGCTGAGCCTCGCCGGCCTCGCCTCCACGCTCTGGTACGGCGTCGACGAACCCGGCAACGCCCTCGCCTTCGGCGCCCTCGTCGCCCTCGGCGAGCTCGCCCGCTGGGGCTCCGCCCCCGCTCCCGGGACACCCTCCGCGGCCGACGAGACCCGGGAGCGGGAGCCCGCGCCGCTCGCCGCCGCCGGAGCCCTCGCGTACGCCCTGCTCGGGCAGAGCGCCGGCACCGCCACCACCCACGGCGTCTTCCAGATCACCGCCGTCGTCGTCGCCGCCGGCCTCGCCGGGATCGTCCCCCACCTCGCCCGGGGCCACGACCCCGGCCTCGACCACCTCGCCCGCCGCGTCCTCACCGTCGGCTTCGCAGCCCTCTGCTTCCAGCCCCTCTACAACTCGGGCGCCGTCGTCGACCGCCTCGGCCAGGGCCCCTGGTACGCCCTCTTCCTGGTCCTCCTGCTCGTCCTCACCGCCCTGTGCGACGCCGTCCTCGCCGCCCTCGTGCTCCGCGCCCGCACCGGATTCCCGTACGGCCCCCTCCTCCGCGACGAACTGCGCGCCCTCCTCGGCATCGGATCCGCCGTCTGCGCCACCGGCGCCGTCATGGCGCTCGGCGTCGCCGCAGCCGGGCTGTGGGCGCTGCCCGTGCTCGCCGTGCCCCTGCTGCTCACCCAGGTCTCCTTCCGGCGGTACGCGGCCGTGCGGACCGTCAACCGGCAGACCATCGCCTCCCTCGCCCGCGCCACCGAGATCGCCGGCTGCACCCCGCCCGGGCACGCCCGCCGGGTCGCCGCCCTCAGCACCGCCGTCGGGCGCGAGCTGGGCCTCTCCGGGCCCGAGCTGACCGTCCTCGAACACGCGGCGCTCATGCACGACATCGGACAGCTCTCGCTCGTCGACCCGGTCGCGGGCGGCGCCACCGCCCTGCTGTCCGCCGAGGAGCAGCGCCGGATCGCCCTCCTGGGCGGCGAGGTGGTCCGCAGGACCGGGGTCGCCGCCTCCGTCGCCGTGATCGTCGAGCGCCAGGCCGACCCCTACCGCGAGCAGCCGGTGCCCGCCCGGATCGTCCGCGCCGTGAACGCCTACGACGATCTCGCCGGCGACGGGGCGGGCGCGGCCCTGGGAGCGCTTGAACGCCTCAGGCTCGGCACCGCCCGCGACTATCACCCGGATGTCGTCGAATGCCTGGCCAGGGTCCTGGCGCGGGGTGGAGCCGCTGGGGTGACCTCCGTCCCCCCGGGGTAACCCATGGGTAATGAGCGCGCGTCCGACCGGGCATGGTTGGATGCGAACAAGAGGGTGAAGCGACCGGCAGGCGGGAATCGTGAAGATCTTCGGGAAGGTACGGCATCGGCCCTCCGCCTCGTGGCGGCAGGCCACCGACCGGGCGTTCACGCTGATCGGCGACGGCCGGTACGAGGACGCGGGTGCGCTCCTGACGCGCGCGGCGGATCTGGAGCCCTGGCTCTCCGAGTCCTGGTTCAACCTGGCGCTGCTGCACAAGTTCCGCCACGACTGGGAGCAGGCGCGGGCGGCCGGGCTGCGCGCCGTCGCGCTGCTCGACAAGGAGACCGGCGCCCCCGACTGGTGGAACGTCGGCATCGCCGCCACCGCGCTCCAGGACTGGCCGCTGGCCCGCCGGGCCTGGCAGGCCTACGGCCTCAAGGTGCCCGGAGCCGCCGCCGGCACCGGCGAGCCCGCCGGCATGGAGCTGGGCAGCGCCGCCGTCCGCCTCTCGCCCGAGGGCGAGGCCGAGGTCGTGTGGGGCCGCAGGCTCGACCCGGCCCGGATCGAGGTCCTCTCCATCCCGCTGCCGTCCTCCGGGCGCCGCTGGGGCGAGGTCGTCCTCCACGACGGGGTGCCGAACGGCGAGCGGACCACCACCGCCGGCCCGTCCTACCCGGTCTTCGACGAGATCGAGCTGTGGGCGCCGTCCCCCGTCCCCACCTGGGTGGTCCTCCTGGAGGCCGCCACCGAGGACGACCGGGACGCCCTGGAGCAGCTCGCCGCCGAGGCGGGCTTCGCGGCCGAGGACTGGTCGTCGTCCGTGCGGCTGCTCTGCCGCGCCTGCTCCGAGTCGACCATGCCGAGCGCCGAGGGCGAGGGCGAGCACTCCGACCCGCACGACCACAGCGAGCCGGGGCACCCCGGGCCGCTCGGCCACCGCTCGCCCGGCGAGCTGTGGGTGCCGGAGCGCGAATGCGGCATCGCCGCCCCTGCGGGCCTCGTGCGCGGGCTCCTCGACGGCTGGGTGGCGGACAGTCCCGACAGCCGTGAGTGGCGGGATCTCGAAGAGGTCTGCTGAGGTCACGGCCACGGGCCCGTAGGCTGTCCTCCGACGGAATCGGGTTTTCAGAAGGGCGCGGCCGGACATGGCGCAGCAGGAGACGGACGAGCAGACGCAGATCAACGACGGGTTCGTCGTGGACACGGAGGACTGCGAGGCGCGCGAGCTCGCCTACCGCGAGCGCGGCACGGCCCGCCCGATCACGGTCGTCGGCAACCCGGTGCTCCACAAGGAGTGCAAGGACGTCACCGAGTTCGACGCCGGGCTCGCGCAGCTGATCGACGACATGTTCGCCAGCCAGAAGGCCGCCGAGGGCGTGGGCCTGGCCGCGAACCAGATCGGCGTGGACCTCAAGGTCTTCGTCTACGACTGCCCCGACGACGAGGGCGTCCGCCACACCGGTGTCGTGGTCAACCCGGTCCTCCAGGAGCTCCCGGCCGAGCTGCGCGTCCTGGACGAGTCCAACGAGGGCTGCCTGTCCGTGCCGACCGCCTACGCCGAGCTGGCCCGCCCCGACTACGCCGAGGTCCACGGCCAGGACGCCCAGGGCAACCCCATCAAGGTGCGCGGCACCGGCTACTTCGCCCGCTGCCTCCAGCACGAGACGGACCACCTGTACGGCTACCTGTACATCGACCGCCTCTCCAAGCGCGACCGCAAGGACGCCCTCCGCCAGATGGAAGAGGGCACCCCGCGCTACGAGACGGTGCCGAACGCCTGACGACGCTCGTCGCTTCTCGCGCACACGGCGCGGTGGCCGGCCCAGCCGACCGCCGCGCCGATCGCGTACCAGAACAGGTCCGGCGCGTTGAACGTCGTACCGAACACCAGCCGCGCCATCGTGCTGCGCGCGGCCAGCTCGGCCGGTACGCCCGTCAGCTGGAACAGCTCCATGCCACAGCTGAACCCGAGGGCGACCCCCGCCGCGACCGTCGGCCGCACCCGGGGCGCGACCAGCACGACCAGGGCCACGATCAGCACCGTGTAGAGCGCGTCCCCCGCGTATTTGACGAGGTCCCCGGACCCGATCGCCCTGATCCCCAGCCCCGCCCCGAGGGTCGCCAGGGCGGCGCCCCCGGCCAGGACACGCACCCGCACGAGATCGCCCATGCCAGGCACCCTATGCGGTCCTGCGCCGGATGGGGCGCGGTGCCTGCGATACGGGAAGGGCCCCGCACTCCAGGAGTGCGGGGCCCTTCCTCGTACGGCCGTGGCCTAGAAGTCCTCGTCGAGGTCCACCGAGCCCTCGACCGCCACCTGGTAGGCGGAGGGGCGGCGTTCGAAGAAGTTGGTGAGTTCCTGGACGCCCTGGAGCTCCATGAACGCGAAGGGGTTCTCGGAGCCGTACACCGGGGCGAAGCCGAGGCGCTGGAGGCGCTGGTCGGCGACGCACTGGAGGTACTCGCGCATGGACTCGGTGTTCATGCCGGGCAGGCCGTCGCCGCAGAGGTCGCGGCCGAACTGCAGCTCCGCCTCGACGGCTTCCCTGAGCATGTCGGTGACCTGCTGCTGGAGGGCGTCGTCGAAGAGCTCCGGCTCCTCCTTGCGGACGGTGTCCACGACCTCGAAGGCGAAGTTCATGTGCATCGTCTCGTCGCGGAAGACCCAGTTGGTGCCGGTGGCCAGGCCGTGCAGCAGACCGCGGGACCGGAACCAGTACACGTACGCGAAGGCGCCGTAGAAGAACAGGCCCTCGATGCATGCCGCGAAGCAGATGAGGTTGAGCAGGAAGCGGCGGCGGTCGGCGGCCGTCTCCAGCTTCTCGATCTTCTCGACCGAGTCCATCCACTTGAAGCAGAACTGCGCCTTCTCGCGGATGGAGGGGATCTCCTCGACCGCGTCGAACGCGGCGGCGCGGTCGTCCGGGTCGGGCAGGTAGGTGTCGAGCAGCGTCAGGTAGAACTGGACGTGCACGGCCTCCTCGAACAGCTGGCGCGACAGGTACAGGCGCGCCTCCGGGGAGTTGATGTGCTTGTAGAGCGTCAGCACCAGGTTGTTCGAGACGATCGAGTCGCCCGTCGCGAAGAACGCGACCAGACGGCCGATCATGTGCTGCTCGGCCGGGGTCAGCTTGGCGAGGTCGGCGACGTCGGAGTGCAGGTCGACCTCCTCCACCGTCCAGGTGTTCTTGATCGCGTCCCGGTACCGCTCGTAGAAGTCCGGGTAGCGCATCGGACGGAGGGTCAGCTCGAAGCCCGGGTCGAGGAGGTTCTTCTGTTCGGTGGAGCTCATTACTGGCAGGCCTCGCAGGACTCGGGGTTTTCCAGGGAGCAGGCGAGGGCGTCCGCGTCGGAGACCGCCTGCTGGACGGGGATGGGGGCGGTGGCCGTCGTCGACGCCTGGGCGGCGCGGGCGATCCGGGTCGCCGGGCGGGAGCGCAGGTAGTACGTCGTCTTCAGCCCCTGCTTCCAGGCGTACGCGTACATCGACGACAGCTTGCCGATCGTCGGCGTCTCCATGAACAGGTTCAGCGACTGCGACTGGTCCAGGAACGGCGTGCGGGCCGCCGCCATGTCGATCAGGCCGCGCTGCGGGATCTCCCAGGCCGTGCGGTACAGCTCGCGGACCTCGGCCGGGATCCAGCCGAAGCCGGCGACCGAACCGCTGGCGTCGCGGAGCGCGTCCCGGGTCTGCGCGTCCCACACGCCGAGCTTCTTCAGCTCGTCGACGAGGTACGAGTTGACCTGGAGGAACTCGCCCGACAGCGTCTCGCGCTTGAAGAGGTTCGAGACCTGCGGCTCGATGCACTCGTACACGCCGGCGATCGAGGCGATCGTCGCGGTCGGCGCGATGGCCAGGAGCAGGCTGTTGCGCATGCCGACGGCGGCGATCCGCTCGCGCAGCGCGGCCCAGCGCTCCGGCCAGTTGAGCTCCACGTCGTAGTGGTCCGGGTGCAGCACGCCGCGGGCGGTGCGGGTCTGCTCCCAGGCCGGGAGCGGGCCGCTGCGCTCGGCGAGGTCGGCGGAGGCCTCGTACGCGGCGAGCATGATCCGCTCGGCGATACGGGTGGACAGCGCGCGCGCCTCGGCGGAGTCGAACGGCAGCCGCAGCTGGAAGAAGACGTCCTGGAGGCCCATCGCGCCCAGGCCGACCGGCCGCCAGCGGGCGTTGGAACGCCCGGCCTGCTCGGTCGGGTAGAAGTTGATGTCGACGACCCGGTCGAGGAAGGTGACGGCCGTGCGGACGGTCTCGTCGAGGCGCTCCCAGTCGATGTCGCCGCCGGTGACGAACGCGCCCAGGTTCACCGAACCGAGGTTGCAGACGGCGGTCTCGCCGTCGTTCGTGACCTCGATGATCTCGGTGCAGAGGTTCGAGGAGTGGACGACGGTGCCGGGCTCGGCGGTCTGGTTCGCGGTCCGGTTGGACGCGTCCTTGAAGGTCATCCAGCCGTTGCCGGTCTGGGCCAGGGTCCGCATCATCCGGCCGTACAGGTCGCGGGCCGGCATCGTCTTGCGGGCCAGGCCCTTCGCCTCGGCGGCGCGGTAGGCGGCGTCGAACTCGTCGCCGTACAGGTCGACGAGCTCGGGCACGTCCGACGGCGAGAAGAGGGACCAGTCGGCGTCCGCGTTGACGCGGCGCATGAACTCGTCCGGGATCCAGTGCGCCAGGTTCAGGTTGTGCGTACGGCGCTGGTCCTCGCCCGTGTTGTCGCGGAGCTCCAGGAACTCCTCGATGTCCGCGTGCCAGGTCTCCAGGTAGACGGCGGCGGCGCCCTTGCGGCGGCCGCCCTGGTTCACCGCGGCGACGGAGGCGTCGAGGGTCTTCAGGAACGGAACGATGCCGTTGGAGTGGCCGTTGGTGCCGCGGATCAGCGAACCGCGGGCGCGGATGCGGGAGTAGGAGAGCCCGATGCCGCCGGCGTGCTTCGACAGGCGCGCGACCTGGTGGTAGCGGCCGTAGATGGAGTCCAGCTCGTCCTGCGGGGAGTCCAGGAGGTAGCAGGAGGACATCTGCGGGTGGCGGGTACCGGAGTTGAAGAGCGTGGGGGAGGACGGCAGGTAGTCCAGGCGGCTCATCAGCCCGTACAGCGCGGCGACCTCGTCGAGCGCGCGGACGCTGTCGTCCTCGGCCAGGCCGCAGGCGACGCGCAGCATGAAGTGCTGCGGGGTCTCGATCACCTTGCGGGTGATCGGGTGGCGCAGCAGGTAGCGCGAGTAGAGGGTGCGCAGGCCGAAGTAGCCGAAGCGGTCGTCGGCGTCCCGGTCGATCAGGGTGTCGAGCCGGTCCGCGTGCAGCGCGACGAAGGCGGCGGTGCGGTCGGCGATCAGGCCCTCGCGGTGACCGACGGAGACGGAGGCGGAGAAGGAGACCGCGCCCTGGTCGGCCGCCTCGTCGGCGATGGTGATCGTCAGGAGCCGGGCGGCGAGCCGGGAGTACGCCGGGTCCTCGGCGATCAGGCCCGCGGCCGCCTCGGTGGCCAGCTCGCGCAGTTCCGCCTCGTCCGACGCGGCGCTGCGGCCGCGCAGGGCGGCGGCGGCGATCTTGCCGGGGTCGGTGTCGGGGAGATCGGCGGTGAGGTCGGTCAGGGTCCGCAGCAGCACGGTCCCGGGGCCGTCGCTCTCGACCGCGGAAGCCTCGGCCGAAGCCGGATCGGCGGGCGCGATGGTCACGTGGGGGCTCTCCCTCGCTCGGCTCGGGGCCGCGACGGGGGAAGGCGGGCAGGAGGGCGTCCGTCACGCCGGACGCGCCGTGTCCACCGGCCCACTCCGCGAGGCCCGGAAGTCAGTGGCACCCGGAACGGAAGGACCGGGCGCGCTGGCGGCAGGTCTTCGGACTCACTCCGTACGAAACCGCACGAAGCACACCGTTGCGGGACAGTTCCGGATTCGCGCCGGATTCCCCTGCGTCGACAGCGAGGATGAGCATACATGTGGGGGGCGCCGCTGACGGCACCCCCCACATGTTGTGTCGGTCGTGGGGCTACAGCTCCAGCGCGTACGTCCGCAGCGCGTGGCCGGGGATCGGCTCCCAGTCCCGATCGGGGGTGCGGACGAAGCCGAGCCGCTCGTAGATCCGGTGCGCCGCGGCCATCTTCGCGTCCGTGGAGAGCACCAGCCGCGCGCACCCGGGGAGGGCCCGCGCCCGGTCCGCGCAGGCGCGTACGAGCGCCTCTCCGACGCCCCTGCCGCGGGCCGCGGGCGCGACCACCAGCATCCGGAACTCGGCCTCGCCGGCGACCGCGATGTCCGCCCAGGTGGTGCCGCCGGCGGCGAAGGTCACCCCGCCGATGATGCCGCCCTCCGGGTCGGCGGCGACGAGCACCTCGCTCTCGCGGGCCCGCCGGGCCGTGTCGCGGAGCACGGCCAGATAGAAGTCGTCCTCGCCGTGGAGCAGCAGCCCGTCGTTCAGATAGGTCAGTCCGGTGAGCTCGCCGAGCTCCTCGTATTCCTCGGGCCGTACCGCCCTGATCACGATGTCCATGAGGGAAGTCTGCCTCCACCGCGCGCGAAAGGGGCCCGGGATTTCCCGGGCCCCTCACTGTGCGCTTCCGCGGGTCAGTGCACCGAGGCGCCGACCTTCGCGCGGTCCGACGAGCCGGCCGTGGCGTCGCCGGCGTCCGCCGTGTAGTCCTCGGGCGAGGTCTCGTCGACGCCCTCGGGGGCCTTGACGGCCTTGAGGACGAAGGTCAGGACGACCGTGACGACGAGGTTGAGGACGAAGGCGGTGAGACCGATGTAGCCGATCTCGCCGATGCCGGGGATCTCGGCGGACGAGCCGCCGAAGTGCTTCTGGGTCGGGCTGGCGACGCCGTACGCGGCGAACGTGCCGTAGACCATGCCGACGGCCCAGCCGGCGAGCAGCGCCCAGCGGTGGAACCAGCGGGTGAACAGACCGCCGACGAGGGCCGGGAAGGTCTGCAGGATCCAGATGCCGCCGAGCAGCTGGAAGTTGATCGCGACCGTCTTGTCCATGGTGAGGACGAAGACCAGCGCGCCGACCTTCACCAGGAGCGAGACCAGCTTGGAGACCTTGGTCTCCTGCGCCGGGGTCGCGTCCGGTTTGATGAAGTCCTTGTAGATGTTCCTGGTGAACAGGTTGGCCGCGGCGATCGACATGATCGCGGCCGGGACGAGCGCGCCGATGCCGATCGCGGCGAAGGCCACGCCCGCGAACCAGTCCGGGAACATGGTCTCGAAGAGCTGCGGGATGGCGAGCTGGCCGTTCTTGACCTTGATCCCGGCGGCGATGGCCATGAAGCCGAGCAGCGCGAGCAGGCCCAGCATCAGGGAGTACAGCGGCAGGATCGTGGTGTTGCG
Source organism: Streptomyces sp. NPDC056361 (assembly GCF_042262805.1). Lineage (NCBI taxonomy): Bacteria > Bacillati > Actinomycetota > Actinomycetes > Kitasatosporales > Streptomycetaceae > Streptomyces > Streptomyces sp. NPDC056361. The sequence continues at coordinate 24,830 of NZ_JBHJQI010000067.1, read as the reverse complement.
GCGGATGACCTCGCGGCTCCGGGACGACAGCGTCGCCGTGATGGAGTGCGGGTACATGAAGAGCGCGAGCGCCGAGCCGAGCGCGAGCGTCGCGTACGTCCACTGGCCGGCCTCGCCGGGGACGAGCGCGCCGCGCGGCTTGCCGGTCGCCGGGTTGGTCTGCGCGTAGGCCTCGCCGGCCTTGGCGAAGATCTCGTCGAAGCCGCCCAGCTTGATCGGGATGTAGATGATGGCCACCGCGATCACGATGTAGATCAGGGTGTCCTTGACGAAGGCGATGAGCGCCGGGGCGCGCAGGCCGGAGGAGTACGTGTACGCCGCGAGGACGCCGAACGCGAGCAGCAGCGGCAGGTCCTTGACGAACCAGTGGGTGTTCTCGCCGCCGCCGACGCCCATCACGTCCAGGACGGCCTGGATGCCGACGAGCTGGAGCGCGATGTACGGCATGGTGGCGAGGATGCCGGTGACCGCGACCGCCAGCGACAGGCCCTTGGAGCCGAAGCGGCCCCGGACGAAGTCGGACGTGGTCACGTACCCGTGCTTGTGCGAGACCGACCACAGGCGCGGCAGGAAGGTGAAGATCAGCGGGTAGACCAGGATCGTGTACGGCACGGCGAAGAAGCCGGCCGCGCCCGCCGCGTAGATGGCCGCCGGGACGGCGACGAAGGTGTACGCGGTGTAGAGGTCGCCGCCGAGCAGGAACCAGGTCACCCAGGTGCCGAACGACCGGCCGCCCAGGCCCCATTCGTCCAGGCTGTGCTCGTTCTCGGCCTTGCGCCAGCGCGCGGCCAGGAAGCCCATGACCGTGACGGCCACGAAGAAGAAGACGAAGACGCCGAGCGCCACGCCGTTCACGCCGTCCTTCATCGCGCGTCACCCCCCTTGCGGGCGCGCTGGTCCCGCTGCCACAGCTGGTACGCGACCATGGTGAGCGCGGTGGAGACCAGGACCCAGAGCATCTGGTACCAGTAGAAGAACGGGATGCCGGCGAAGACCGGTTCGACCTTCGCGTACGAACTCACCCAGAGCATCGCCACGAACGGGGCGAACAGGCAGAGCGCGATCACCACCCGCAGGGGGGTGATGGTCGGTTGTTTCCCTTGTGTCGCTTCTGACACGGCGATTCCGTCCCCTCGCTGACCACCTCGGTAATGGTGGGGAAATCTAGGGGACGGTTTCGCCGCAGGGAACCCCTGTCCGCATAACGGAATTGACTCTTCGGAATCCCGCACGGAGGGCCGTCCTCACAGCCATCCCTCCTTGGCCGCCCGGACGCCCGCCTCGAAACGGCTGCGCGCGCCGAGCCGGTTCATCAGGTCCGAGCTCATCCGGCGCACGGTCCGCAGCGAGATCCCGAGCCGCCGGGCCGCGACGTCGTCGGTGCAGCCGATGCCGAGGAGCAGCAGCAACTCCCGCTCCTGCGGGGAGAGGTCGTGCGCGTCGCGGCGCGGGGCCTCGCCGAACGGGGTGCCCGACTCCCACAGCCGGTCGAAGAGCACCACGAGCGCGTGGACCAGGCCGGGGCTGCGCACTTCGAGGGCTCCGGCGCGCCCGTCCCGCGGGTCGACCGGGACGAGCGCGGCCTCGCGGTCGACGATCACCATGAGCATCGGGACGACGGGGACGGTCCTGGCCTCGCCGCCGAGGTCGCTGTACCAGCGCACGTACTCGACGGTCGGCGGGTCGTTGCGGAAGCTCTCCTGGTAGATCGACCGGATCCGCACCCCGCGTTCCAGGGCGAGTTGGTCGAGGGGGCGGCTCGCGTCCATCGTGTCGGGGAGTTGGGCCCCGCCGGCGAGCAGCGAGAGGCATTCGGAGCGGGCGTTGGCGGCCAGGTCCTCCAGGCGCTCGCGGACGGTGTCGAGGCCGGTGATGCGGTCCACCAGGTCGTGCCGGACGCCGGCCGCGGGGCCTTCGCCGTACGAGGCGAGGATGCCGGCGACCGCGCGGCCCGCCTGCTCGAACCGCCGCCTGCTGCGGCCCAGTTCGGCCTCGGCGCGGGAGAGCAGGAACGAGAAGCCGACGTCCGGGGTGAGGGGTTCGGCCGTGCCGGAGGCGTCGTCGACGCGGACGAGCTTGAGTTCCGCGAGCCGGTCGAGCGCCTCGCGCACCTCGGGTTCGGGGCGGCCGAGACCGTCCGCGAGTTCCGGCGCGCCGCACCCGGGCCGCTCCAGGAGCAGCCGGTAGACGGCCTCCGCCGGCTCCTGTATGCCGAGCGCCTCCAGCATCCGGCGCCTCCCCCTCGTCGCTGGCCGTGCCGCGAGTGATCGTAGAGGGGGACAGGCGTCGAGGTCTAGACCAATGCCGGTGCGGTGGTGGTCAGTCGACCCCGTCGAGCCGCCGCCTGACCGCGTCGTCGAGCCGAACGCCCACCGCGTCCAGCGACTCGTCCAGCTGGCCCACCGAGCTCGCCCCGACCACCGGCAGCACCGGGAGCCCGCCGCCCAGCGCCCAGGCCAGCACCACCTGGTTCGCGGTCAGGCCCAGCTCCTTCGCCACCTCGGCCAGCACCGCGAGCCGCCGCCCCGAACCCTCGTGCCGGTACTGCTCGGGTATCTCCTTGCGCGGATCGGTGTACGCCCCGGTCAGCTGCGTCGTGTACGCCACGAAGCTCAGCTCGGGCCGGGTCCCCAGATAGTCGAGGAGCTCCTCCGACGCGTGCGGGTTCACCCCGAACTCCGCCCCCGGGCGCGGCCGCAGGTACGTGTACCGCTGCTGCACGGCCGCGTAGTCCGGCACCCCGGACGCCACCGCCGCGCCCCGCGACTCCTCGATCCGCCAGGCCGCGAAGTTGGAGCAGCCCGCCCGGCCGACCTTCCCGGCCGCCACCAGCTCGCCGAAGGCGCCCATCGTCTCCGCGACCGGCGTCGTCCGGTCGTCGATGTGCGCGTAGTAGAGGTCGATCCGGTCCGTGCCCAGGTTCCGCAGGCTCTCCTCCACCTGGCGGCGGAGCACCGGCGCGGAGAGCCCCTCCGCGCACTCCGGCCAGGCCGATCCCGGCGGGTCCGGCAGCGCGCCGACCTTGGTGGCGAGCACCATCTCGTCCCGTACGCCCCGACTGGCGAGCCACCGGCCGATGACGCGTTCGCTCTCGGCGCCGGTCGCGCCGGGCTCCCAGAAGGCGTACGTGTTCGCGGTGTCGATGAACGTCCCGCCGGCCTCGCGGAAGCGGTCGAGGACGGCGAAGGCCGCGGCCTCGTCGATCCGGGTGCCGAACGGCAGGGTGCCCAGGCAGAGGGCGCTCACTCGCGGGCCGGACGGGCCCCCGAGGGTGGTGTACTCCATGGTCGTCTCCTCGTGTGCGGAGCTCAAGGCTGTCGCCGTCGAGCCCGCGCTGTCATCGAGGAGCGGGTGGCACGCTCCGCCCGGTCGTTTGGTGCCGCCGCCCCGGTGGACCGGGGCGGCGGGCTGACCTGCGGCGCGGCGGAGGTGTCACGTTCCGGCCGGGCGGAAGCTGCCAGGGCCCGGACTCAGCCGTTGGGGCGCTGGAGGCGGGCGACGAACTTGTACCGGTCGCCGCGGTACACCGAGCGCACCCACTCCACCGGCTCGCCCTGGCCGTCGAGGGAGTGGCGGGAGAGCATCAGCATCGGCAGTCCGACGTCCGTGCCGAGCAGTCCGGCCTCGCGCGGGGTGGCGAGGGAGGTCTCGATGGTCTCCTCCGCCTCGGCGAGGTGCACGTCGTACACCTCGGCGAGCGCGGTGTAGAGGGAGGTGTACTTCACCAGGGACCGGCGCAGCGCGGGGAAGCGCTTCGCCGACAGGTGGGTGGTCTCGATGGCCATCGGCTCGCCGCTCGCCAGCCGCAGCCGCTCGATGCGCAGGACGCGGCCGCCGGTGGAGATGTCGAGCAGGCCGGCGAGCGTGTCGTCCGCGGTCACGTACCCGATGTCGAGGAGCTGCGAGGTCGGCTCCAGGCCCTGGGCCCGCATGTCCTCGGTGTACGAGGTGAGTTGAAGGGCCTGGGAGACCTTGGGCTTGGCGACGAAGGTGCCCTTGCCCTGGATGCGCTCCAGGCGCCCTTCGACGACCAGCTCCTGAAGGGCCTGGCGCACGGTGGTCCGCGAGGTGTCGAACTCGGCGGCCAAGGTGCGCTCCGGCGGCACCGGCGTGCCGGGCGGGAGGGTCTCCGTCATGTCGAGCAGGTGACGCTTCAGCCGGTAGTACTTGGGCACGCGCGCGGTGCGGGTGACTGCCCCGCCCTCTGTCTCTGTGCCGCCCGCGTCCGTGGCCATGGCCTGCCTTCCCGACTCCTGTGCTGCTGCCGTCACCGGCTCCTCCGTCTGTCGCGGCTCACATGGTGGCACGCTTCGTGTGCCCTCACTGTTTCTCCTGCCGATATGTGCCGGTTCGGCGAGGAGGAGTCGTTCCCTGCCTCTTATACACCGAGGAGTCCCTCGTTGGTCTAGGCCATTCAGGCCGAGAGGTGGGGGCCTCTTTCCAGGGTCCTCCACCCGCCTCCCGCGTGCCGTCCCGGGTCTCCCGCGCGCCGCGCCGGGGGTGAGGTGTCGGTCCGATAACGGACGCCACTACCCGTCTTACACACTCTTGACACCCCAAAAGGTCTAGGCCAAGCTCCGGGTACTGGTCTAAACCATTAAAGACCAGGTCCCAGCCCCACGAGCACTACCCGACGTATGTCTTCGCGCGGTGGGCAGGGGTTGCAGGCATCCCTGAGGAGGGTGGCGTGAAGCGCAAGCTCATCGCGGCGATCGGCGTCGCGGGCATGATGGTTTCGATCGCGGCGTGTGGGGGCTCCGACAAGTCCGGAGACAACGCCGGCGGAGACGCCAAGGAGCTCACCGTCTGGCTGACGGTCGACGCCCAGAACAACTGGCCCGAGCTGGTCAAGGCCGCCGACGACGCGGTGACCAAGAAGCACCCGGGCATCAAGATCAAGCACGAGTACTACGGCTGGCCGGACAAGAACACCAAGCTCGACGCGGTGCTCGCCACGGACAAGGCCCCGGATGTTGTCGAAATGGGCAACACCGAGATGATCAGCTACATGGCCAAGGGTGCCTTCGCCGAGGTCGACGCGTCGAAGTTCGCGAACTCCGACAAGTGGCTCGACGCCCTCAAGGACTCGGTCACCTACAACGGCAAGACCTACGGCGTCCCCTACTACGCCGGTGGCCGCGTCGGCACCTGGCGCAAGGACGTCGCCGCCGAGGCGGGCGTCAAGGCCGCCCCGAAGACCTGGGCCGAGCTGACCGCCGCCCTCGACGCCATCCAGGCGAAGAAGGGCGACAAGTTCAGCGCCTGGTACCAGCCGTCGCCCGACTGGTACGCCGCGATGTCCTTCGTCTTCGACGCCGGCGGCTCCATCGCCAAGCAGGACGGCGAGACCTGGAAGGCGAACCTCTCCTCGCCCGAGTCCGTCAAGGGCCTCACCGAGTACAAGAACATCCTCGACAAGTACATGCACGGCGACAAGACGAAGGACGAGTCCGACCGTCCCGTCGTCTTCGGCCAGGGCAAGTCCGCCACGATCTTCGCCGCCGGCTGGGAGGGCGCCACCGCCGCCGACCCGAAGTCCGACAAGGTCGGCGGGCTGAAGGACAAGCTCGAGAACTTCGTGATGCCCGGCCCGAACGGCAAGCCCCTCCCGGTCTTCCTCGGCGGCTCCGACCTGGCCATCCCGGTCAAGTCCAAGGCGCAGGGCGTCGCCGGCGAGTGGATCGCCGCCTTCACCGGCGCCGAGGGCCAGAAGGGCCTCATCGCCAAGGGCAACCTGCCGAACAACAAGGCAGACCTCGCCCCGCTGAAGACCGACCCGGCCACCGCCGTCGCGGCCACCGCCGCCGAGTCGAGCTACTTCGTCCCGACCGCTCCGGGCTGGGGCCAGGTCGAGAAGGCCCAGATCCTCAAGACGATGCTCATCGACATCGCCAAGGGCAAGTCCGTCGAGGAGGCCGCCAAGGCCGCCGACACCGCGATCGACAAGGTCATCAACACCAAGTGACCTACGGGCAGGGCCCCGTCGCCACGACGGGGCCCTGCCGCCCGTACCACGAGAGGGATCGCTGAGGAGCACGGGATGAGTGCCGCAGACACAACCACCGCGAAGGTGCCGCCGGTGCGGCAATCGCCACCCTCCGGCTCCACAGCCGGTGGCCCGGGGAAGCCCGGCAAGAAGTCGAACGGCGGGGCGGGCGTCCCATGGCTGCTGCTCGCGCCATGCCTCCTCGTCCTGCTCCTGGTGCTGGGCTATCCGCTGGTCCGCCTGGTCGCCCTCTCGTTCCAGAAGTTCGGCCAGCCCCAGCTGTGGGGCTTCCAGGAAGCGGAGTCGGCCGGCTTCGACAACTTCACCAAGATCCTCGGTGACGGCGAGTTCTGGGCCGTCGTCCTGCGCACCGTGATCTTCGCGGCCGGCGCCGTGATCGTCACCATGGTCCTCGGCATGATGATCGCCCTGCTGCTGCAGCGCGTCTCCGGCTGGGTCAAGGCGCTGATCAACATCGTGCTCGTGGCGAGCTGGGGCATGCCCATCATCGTCGCCACCGCCATCTTCAAGTGGCTCTTCGACGCCGACTACGGCGTGCTGAACTGGCTGCTCAGCCGCATACCCGGCGTCGACATGATCGGCCACAACTGGTTCGCCAGCGGCCCGCAGGGCCTCGCCGTGATCATGCTGCTCGTCGTCTGGGGCGCCGTCCCCTTCGTGGTGATCACCCTGAGCGCCGGCCTCACGCAGGTCCCCAAGGAGCTCGAAGAGGCCGCCCGTCTCGACGGAGCCGGCGCCTGGGGCGTCTTCCGCTTCGTCACCCTGCCCATCCTCAAGCCCATCATCGTCATGCTGACCACGCTGTCGGTGATCTGGGACATGGGTGTCTTCCCGCAGGTCTACGTGATGCGCAACGGCCACCCGGAACCCGAGTTCCAGCTGCTCACCACGTACTCCTTCGACCGGGCGTTCGTCGTCAACGACTACGGCACCGGCTCCGCGATCGCGCTCGTCACGGTCCTGCTGCTGCTCGGCGTCGTCGCCGTCTACATGCGCCAGATGCTCAAGATCGGAGATGTGGAGTGAGCGCCGCCAACGCCACGGCAGCCCCGGCCAAGTCGCCGGCGCCGGCCGTCACCCACCGCCGCAAGTCCAAGCTCGGCTGGAACCTCCTCGGCCTGCTCGTCGTCTTCACGGCCGGTTTCCCGGTCTACTGGATGATCAACACGGCCTTCAAGCCGGCCAAGGACGCGATCGACCCGGACCCGCACTTCTTCCCGTCGACCTTCACGCTCGAGAACTTCAAGCGCGCCCTGGAGATCGCCGACTTCTGGGGCCCGGTCCTCCGCAGCCTCGTCGTCTCGCTCGTCGTGGTCGTCATCGGCATCGCGGTCGGCCTGCTCGCCGCCCTCGCGATCTCCCGCTTCGCCTTCCGCGGCCGCAAGATCGTGATCGTCGGCATCCTCGCGGTCCAGATGGTCCCGCTGGTCGCCATGATCATCCCGGTCTTCCTGCTGCTCAACGACCTCGGCCAGTACGACCGGCTCAGCGGCCTGATCATCACCTACCTGACCTTCATCCTCCCCTTCACGGTGTGGACGCTGCGCGGCTTCATCGTCAACATCCCGAAGGAGCTGGAGGAGGCGGCCATGGTCGACGGCTGCACCCGCACCGGCGCCTTCATCCGGGTCGTCTTCCCGCTGCTCGCGCCCGGCATGGTGGCCACCTCCGTCTACGGCTTCATCCAGGCGTGGAACGAGTACCTCTACGCCCTGATGCTGATGAGCCAGCAGAACCAGACGGCCACCGTCTGGCTCAGCAACTTCATCACCAAGAACGGCACCGAGTACGCCCCGATGATGGCCGGCTCCACGATGATGGCCGTCCCCATCGTGATCCTCTTCCTGCTCGTCCAGCGCAAGATGGCCGCCGGCCTGACGGCCGGCGCGGTGAAGGGATAACCGAGCCCCATGACCACTCTCGTACACGGCTCGGACACCCTGACGCGTGACGCGCTCACGGTCCTCCAGCCCGGCTTCGTCGGCACCACCGCACCCGACTGGCTGCTCCGCCGCATCGGCGAGGGCCTGTCGTCGGTCGGCCTCTTCGGCCGGAACATCGTCAGCCCCGGGCAGCTCGCGGCGCTCACCGCGCAGCTGAGGGCCGAGCGGGACGACGTCCTCGTCGCCATCGACGAGGAGGGCGGGGACGTCACCCGCCTGGAGGTCAAGGAAGGCTCGTCCTTCCCCGGCAACTACGCCCTGGGCAGCGTCGACGACGTCGAGCTCACCCGGGCCGTCGCCCGCGAGCTGGGCCGCAGGCTCGCCCGGTGCGGCGTCGACCTCAACTGGGCGCCCTCGGCGGACGTCAACTCCAACGTCGAGAACCCGGTCATCGGCGTCCGGTCCTTCGGGCCGGACCCCGACCTGGTGGCCCGGCACACCGTGGCGTACGTCGACGGCCTCCAGGGCGTCGGGGTCGCGGCCTGCACGAAGCACTTCCCCGGACACGGCGACACGAACGTGGATTCCCACGACGCCCTGCCCCGGATCGATGTGGACCTCGCCACACTGCACGTCCGTGAGCTGGTACCTTTCCGCGCCGCCATCGCCGCGGGTACCAAAGCGGTCATGAGTGCGCATATCCTGCTGTCCGCGCTCGACCCGAACCGTCCGGCCACCCTGAGCCCGCAGATCCTCACCGGTCTGCTGCGCCAGGAGCTGGGCTTCGAGGGGCTGATCGTCACCGACGGCATGGAGATGCAGGCCGTCGCCGCGACGTACGGCATCGAGCGTGGATCCGTCCTCGCGATCGCCGCGGGCGCCGACGCCATCTGCGTCGGCGGCGGGCTGTGCGACGAGGACACCGTGCTGCGACTGCGCGACGCGCTGGTCGGTGCGGTACGGACCGGTGAACTGCCCGAGGAGCGGCTGGCCGACGCCGCGGCGCGCGTGCGCGCCCTGGCGGCCTGGACCCAGGCGCACCGGGCGAGGGGCGGGGCTGAGACGGTGTCGGGCGCGGCAGTGCAGGAGGGGACCGCGCCCGGCACCGACATCGGACTCGTCGCGGCCCGCCGGGCCCTCAAGGTGACCCGGGGGGAGCGGCCTCACACGCCGATGACCAGCGCTCCCTTCGTGGCCTCCTTCACGCCCGTCGCGAACTTCGCGGTCGGCGACGAGACGCCCTGGGGCATCGCGGCGGAGCTGGAGCGGCTGCTGCCCGGCACGGAGACCGGCTCGTACGACGAGTCCCGCGCCGTGGACGAGGTCCTCGCCGCCGCGGGGGAGCGGCGGATCGTGGCGGTCGTCCGGGACGTCCACCGGTACCCGTGGATGACCGCGGCCCTGGACGGCCTCCTCGCGGCCCGGCCCGACACCGTCGTGGTCGAGATGGGACTCAACGAGGCGGAGCCCCGCGGGGCGCTGCACATCGCCACGCACGGGGCGGCCCGGGTCTGCGGCCGCGCGGCCGCCGAGGCCGTCGTGGGGACCGGCAGCTGACCGCCGGCTCCGATGCCCTGACGTGAAAGGGGCCCGGCACCTGACCAGGTGCCGGGCCCCTTTCGCACGACCGGGGAGCCGGGAGGCTCAGATGCCCTGCCAGTCGGGCTTGGCGGCGAACGTCTGGCGGAAGTACTCCGCGAGCTTCAGCTTGGACGCGGCGGCCTCGTCGACGACGACCGTGGCGTGCGGGTGCAGCTGGAGGGCGGAGGCCGGCACGAGCGCCGACACCGGTCCCTCGACGGTCTGCGCGACGGCCTCGGCCTTGCCCTCGCCGGTGGCGAGCAGCACCAGGTGGCGGGCCTCCAGGATGGTGCCGATGCCCTGGGTGATGACGTGGTGCGGCACCTGCTCGATGTCGTCGTCGAAGAAGCGCGCGTTGTCCACCCGGGTCTGCTCGGTGAGCGTCTTGATCCGGGTGCGGGAGGCGAGCGAGGAGCACGGCTCGTTGAAGCCGATGTGCCCGTCGGTGCCGATCCCGAGGATCTGCAGGTCCACGCCGCCGGCCTCGGCCAGCGCCTTGTCGTAGGCCTCGCAGGCCGCCTGGACGTCCTCGGCGGAGCCGTCGGGGCCCATGAAGGCGTCCTGGGAGAGGCCGAGCGGCTCGACGACCTGGCGGAGCACGGTGGAGCGGTACGACTCCGGGTGCCCGGCGGGCAGGCCGACGTACTCGTCCAGCTGGGCGATCCGGGCCCGCGAGGGGTCCACGGAACCGGCCGCGACCTGGGCGACAAGGGCGTCGTAGATCGGGATCGGAGTCGAACCCGTGGCCACGCCGAGCAGCGCGTCGGGCTTGCGGCGCAGGAGGTCGGCGATGCCGTCCGCGATGAGCTCGCCGCCCGCCTTGGCGTCCTTGACGATGACAACTTCCACGCTGTGCCTGCCGATCTGGTGAGGGGCGCTGGTGAGGAGCCGTGTGGTATAGACCAATCTAAGGCCAAATCTAGCAGAGGAGGGCCCTTCTCCTCATGCCGTTCCGCCCCGCGGACGCCCACCGCCTTCATCGTCGACCGCACCCGACCCACCGGCCACTCGGATGCCGGCGCGCGCCGCGGGGGGTGGGGGATGGCGGGGACCGGGGGGCGGGGGACGGGGGCGGAAACAGCCCCGGAAACGGCCCCGGAAACACCCGCGGGCCGCGGCGCCTGACGGGACCCTCAGCCCGTCCGGCACCGCAGCCCGGAGTTGCCCGGCCGGGGGTGTGCGGTCCCTCGGCCGTTGTGGGAGGTCTCGACGCAGTCAGGGCAGAGAGCGTCGGGTACCTCGTTCCACCCTCCTGTGCGGGGAGGATGGAGGCTCTGTTGCGTTCATTGTGGACTAGACCATTCTTGTCTGTCCATCCATGGGAACGCGGTGCTTCCGGGGCCATCCTCCAATACGAAGCCCCGGAGATCCAGGTTCACCGCCCCTGAATTCCGCGGGTACGCTCGCATCGTGCCCTCCATGAACGACCTCGTGCGCCAGCACACCGCCCTGAGCGACTCCGACCTCGAGTGGCTCCACCTGCTGGTGTCGGAGTGGCAGCTGCTCTCCGACCTCTCCTTCGCCGACCTCGTCCTCTGGGTTCCGACCCTCGACGGCACGCGGTACGTCTCCGTCGCGCAGATGCGGCCGAACACCGGCCCCACCTCCTACCAGGACGACATGGTCGGCCACCTGGTCCCGCGCGGCCGCCGCCCGCTGCTCGACGCCGCGCTCGACGAGGGCCGGATCGTCCGCGAGGGCGACCCCGAGTGGCGGGAGGAGGTCCCGGTGCGGGTCGAGTCCATCCCCGTGCGCCGCGAGGGCAGGGTCCTCGGCGTCATCGCCCGCAACACCAACCTGCTGACCGTCCGCACCCCCTCCCGCCTGGAGCTCACCTACCTCCAGTCGGCCTCCGACCTCGCCCAGATGATCGCGGCCGGGACCTTCCCCTTCCCGGGCGAGCAGGTCGACATGGACTCCTCGCCCCGGGCCGGCGACGGCCTCGTCCGCCTCGACGCGGAGGGCATCGTCCAGTACGCCTCGCCCAACGCCCTCTCCGCGTACCACCGGCTCGGTCTCGCCGCCGACCTCGTCGGCCAGCACCTCGGCCAGATCACCGCCGAACTCGCCCCTTCCCGGGGTCCGGTGGACGAGGCCCTGGTCACCCTGGCCTCCGGCTACGCGCCGCGCGAGTTCGAGGTCGAGGGCAACGGCGGGGTGATCCAGCTGCGGGCCATCCCCCTCAAGCCCAAGGGCACCCGCATCGGTTCGCTCGTCCTGCTCCGCGACGTCACGGAACTGCGCCGCCGCGAGCGCGAGTTGATCACCAAGGACGCCACCATCCGGGAGATCCACCACCGGGTGAAGAACAACCTCCAGACGGTGGCCGCCCTGCTGCGGCTCCAGTCCCGCCGGATGGACTCGGAAAGCGGCCGCGAGGCGCTCAACGAGGCCGTGCGGCGCGTCGGTTCGATCGCCATCGTCCATGAGACGCTGTCCCAGAACCTGGACGAGCGCGTGGAGTTCGACGAGATCGCCGACCGGGTGATCGCGATGGTCGCCGAGATCTCCCCGGGCAAGGTCACCTGCCGGCGCACCGGCCGCTTCGGCATCCTCGACGCCGAGGTCGCGACCCCGCTCTCGATGGTCCTCACCGAGGTCCTGCAGAACGCGCTGGAGCACGCCTTCGCACAGGGTGAGCAGGGCACCGTCGAGGTGGCCGCCGTGCGCGGCGAGCCCAGGGCCGACGCCCGGCTCCTCATCACGGTCCAGGACGACGGCTGCGGTCTGCCCGAGGGCTTCGACCCGCAGCGGGCCGGCAACCTCGGCCTCCAGATCGTACGGACCCTGGTGGAAGGGGAGTTGGGCGGTTCCTTCGACATGCTCCCGGGTGCCGAGCGCGGCACGAAGGTGGTCCTCGACATTCCCGTGCAGCCGCAGAAGTAGCCGTACGCGCCCGCGAACAGCAGCGAGCCCCGGACCGAAGGGAATCGATCCGGGGCTCGAATGCTGTGGGTTACTGCTGCGCGCTGCGGCTCAAGGGCGGTGATTGCATACGCGATGTATGCGCCGCCTGCCTCAGGCTGTCGGTGGGCGTCAGGCGCTGGCGTTACGCGCCCGGTTGCGAGCGGCACGGCGCTTCATCGCGCGGCGCTCGTCCTCGCTGAGGCCACCCCAGACGCCGGAGTCCTGGCCGGACTCGAGCGCCCACTGCAGGCACTGCTCCATGACGGGGCAGCGGCGGCAGACGGCCTTGGCTTCCTCGATCTGCAGCAGCGCAGGACCGGTGTTGCCGATGGGGAAGAACAGCTCGGGGTCTTCCTCACGACAAACGGCGTTGTGACGCCAGTCCATGGCTGCTACCTCTCTCAGTGTTACGTGCCAGTTGCTTGTGAATGTGAACGCTTTCACGAATCCCCCCGCAAGGGAAGGGCCGACTGCCAGGTGAACTGGTGTGGTCCTGTTGCTGAGGAGGGGTTCTGGCTCTCAGTGGAGGCCGGTCTTGCGGGCCGTCCCGATCGCCAAGAAGAGACTCCCAAACCCCGGCAACGGATACAACCCCTTCCGGAAAGTTTTTTTTGATTCCTCGGTGTCGGCTAGGTCACAGCCGTACTTCTAAGGGGTGGATGCGCGCCTAAACGTTCGAGTGAAAGGACTTTGGGCCCTTCCACTCACACAATCACACGCAGTGCACGGCGTACGCCTGTGAACGTCACGCTCGTACGCAGTCCCAGGTGGTCTCCGTCCATCTGCAGGGGGAGGGGGACCTTCGAATGCAAGGTGAAGTCGGTCAGGTCGTGCAGAGTCACGGCGTGCTTGCCCCGCGGACCCCGTTCCGGGGTCGAGGTGAGCAGCTGAGTGGCGTACCGGGCCACCGCCGGAGTGGACAGACGGCTCAGTCCGAGCACGTCGAGCGCGGTCTCGAAGGAAGCCTCCGGGGACGCGTACACCGGACGATTGCCCAGGTAGGTCCAGGGGGAGGTGTTGCAGATTATGGAGAGGACCAGGTCCTCGACCGGCTCCGCGCCGGGCCGCTCCAGGGTGATCGTCCCGTGCCGGCGGTGCGGCTCCTCAAGGAACTGGCGCGCCACCTGACGCAGATAGAGCGCGTGCGTGGATCTCTTCCCGCGCTCCCGCTGCTGTTCGACCCGGCCGACCACGCCCGCGTCGAAACCGAGCCCGGCGCAGAAGGTGAACCAGCGGGACGGCACCGCCTCGTCCTCGGTGCCCGGCGTTCCCGAGGCCAGACCGAGGCTCACCGTGCGTGCCCGGCGCTCGCGCAGCGCGTCGAGCAGGGCGCCGGTCGCCTCCACGGCGTCGTTCGGCAGTCCGAGCGCGCGGGCGAACACGTTCGTCGAGCCGCCCGGGACGACCGCGAGACCCGGCAGCCGGTCGGGGTCGGGCCCGCCGTGCAGCAGCCCGTTCACCACCTCGTTCACCGTGCCGTCGCCGCCGAGGGCCACGACCAGGTCGATGTTCCCCGCGTCGGCGGCCTGCCTGCCCAGGTCCCGCGCGTGCCCGCGGTACTCGGTGGTGACCGCCTCCAGCTTCATCTCGCTCGCCAGCGCGTGGATGAGCACGTCACGGGTGCGGGCACTGGTGGTGGTGGCTGCCGGGTTGACCACGAGAAGTGCGCGCATGACCGCCAGCGTACCTACCCGGCGGTACCGGGCCCAGCCCAGCCGTGCCTCGCCGTCGGCATCCGGGCCCGGCCCAGCCGTGCCTCACCGTCGGCATCCGGGCCCGGCCCGGGGCCGTCCGGAGGCGCGTGCACCCGGCCCGTCCGACGTCGTGCCCGCCCCGGCTACCCTGCCTTCCATGAGCAGTACGGAGCAGACCCCCCGCCCCACCCGTCTCGCCGCCGCGGCGGCCGTGGCCGGCATCGAGGCCCTCGGGCTCCTCGCAGGGGGCGTGTACATGCTGGTGCACGCCCTGACCGAGAAGACCGGCGACCTCACCGGGGCGCTGACCGGCGCGGTGACCCTCGCCGCACTCGGCCTGATCCCGCTCGCCGCGGCCCGCGGGCTCTGGCTGCGCCGCTCCTGGAGCCGCGGCCCGGCCGTCATCACCCAGATCCTGGCGCTGCCGGTCGCCTGGCAGATGCTCCAGGCGGACAGCGCGATGATCCCGGTCGGCGCCGTCCTCGCCGTCCTGGCCGTCACCGGGCTCGTCCTCCTGGTGAACCCGGCCACGACCGAGGCGCTCGGCATCCGGCGCCCCGGCCAGGACACTCCGTAGGGCCTCGGCCCTACTCCTCCACCAGGAGCTTCTCCCGAAGCGACGCCAGGGTCCGGGCCAGCAGCCGGGACACGTGCATCTGGGAGATGCCGACCTCCTGCGCGATCTGCGACTGGGTCATGTTCCCGAAGAAGCGCAGCAGCAGGATCCGCTTCTCCCGGGGCGGCAGGTCCTCGAGGAGCGGCTTGAGCGACTCGCGGTACTCGACCCCTTCGAGGGCCTCGTCCTCGGCGCCCAGGGTGTCCGCCACCGCCGGCGACTCGTCGTCCGTGTCGGGGACGTCCAGGGAGAGCGTCGAGTAGGCGTTCGCCGACTCCAGCCCCTCCAGGACCTCCTCCTCCGAGATCCCGAGCCGCTCGGCCAGCTCGTGCACGGTCGGTGAGCGGCCGTGCTGCTGGGACAGCTCCGCCGTCGCCGTGGTCAGCGAGAGGCGCAGCTCCTGGAGCCGGCGCGGCACCCGGACCGCCCAGCCCTTGTCGCGGAAATGGCGCTTGATCTCGCCGACGACCGTGGGCGTCGCGTACGTCGAGAACTCGACCCCGCGGTCCGGGTCGAACCGGTCGACCGACTTGATCAGGCCGATGGTCGCCACCTGGGTCAGGTCGTCCAGGGGCTCGCCGCGGTTGCGGAAGCGCCGGGCCAGGTGCTCCACCAGCGGCAGGTGCATCCGCACCAGGCGGTTGCGGAGCTCCGCCTTCTCGGGGGAGCCCTCCGGCAGCTCGCGGAGCTCGAAGAAGAGGGCGCGGGCGCCGCTCCGGTCGTGCGGGTCGGGGACGGCCGGGGCGTCCGGGAGGTCGTCGGCCTCGTCCGCCTCGTCCGCGTCGGCGGCCTGCTCGGCCTTCTCCGCGACCTCGGTCGCACCGCCGGCCTGCTCGCTGCTGGGCGCCGCGGGCGTCCCGGGGGCCTCCGGGACGCCCGGGGTCCCGGGAACCTCGTGGTGCTGCTCGTGCTCGCTCATCTGGTCCGCCCGCTCCATAGCGACCTCATGCGGCCGCGCCTGCTGCTCAGGGATGCCGGCCGTCGCGTCCCCGCTCCTCACGCCGGGCCTGGCCCCGCGCCGCGCTGTTTGTAGAGGCTGATCGAGACCGTACGGTCATCGGCCACCGACGACTCCACCTTTCCGGCCAGTGCCGACAGCACCGTCCAGGCGAAGGTGTCCCGCTCGGGCGCCCGGCCGTCCGTGGTGGGGGCGGACACCGTCACGTCCAGGGAGTCGTCGACCAGCCGGAAGACGCAGCTGAGGACGGACCCCGGCACGGCCTGCTGGAGCAGAATGGCGCAGGCCTCGTCGACCGCGATCCGCAAGTCCTCGATCTCGTCGAGGGTGAAGTCCAAGCGCGCCGCGAGGCCGGCCGTGGCCGTACGCAGCACGGACAGATAGGCACCCGCAGCGGGCAGCCGGACTTCCACGAAGTCCTGGGTCCCGGGCTCGCCTGCGATCTGGGACACCCTCACCTCCAAGGTGGCACAAGCTCATTCGGGGTCCGGGGGGAGAAGCCCCCGAACCGGGCGGTGCGCAGGGGGCTGCGCGGTCCGCCGTGACGCTATCGCGATCGGTCCCGCCGTGTCGCCGTGAGCCCCCTGCCCCCGATCACGCCCGTCACCCATGGTAGGGCCATGGGCGCGGACGGTGGGCAGAGGTCTGCGGGGGCCGAAAGCGAGCGACCGGCGGAGGGAGGTCGTACCCACCCGCGGGGCGGTCGAACCGCGTCCGGCCCGAACCGTGTCCCCGGACGGGCCGTGTGCGGCGGCGCCTCGCGACCCGGACGGGCCGTCAGACGATCGATCCGTCGACGAAGCACCAGCGCCAGGCCTCGCCCGGCTCGAAGGTCCGCATGACCGGGTGGCCGGTCGAGGAGAAGTGCCCCGTCGCGTGCTGCCCCGCCGAGGAGTCGCAGCAGCCGACGTGGCCGCAGCTCAGACAGAGCCGCAGCTGGACCGGGTGCGTGCCGTCCGCCAGGCACTCGGGGCAGGTCTCGGCCAGGGGCACCGGCTCGGGGCGCGGCATTTCGGCAACGTGCGGGCACTCGCTCATGATGGCCAGGTTACGACGAGGCACGGGACGGGGTCGGGCATGGACGCACTGCAGCTGGTCGCACTGGTGGCGGCGAGCACCGCCATCGCGGGGTTCGCCCGCAGGACCCCCGTGCCCGCCCCGCTGCTCCTGGTCGCGGTCGGCCTCGTCGCCTCCTACGTCCCCGGGATGCCGGACTACACGCTCGACCCGCACATCGTGCTGCCGCTGATCCTGCCCCCGCTGCTCTACACGGCCGCGCTGGACTCCTCGTACCTCGACCTGCGGGCCAACATCCGGCCGGTCGCCCTGCTCTCGGTCGGTTACGTCCTCTTCGCCACCGTGGCCGTGGGCTGGCTCGCGTACGTCCTCGTGCCCGACCTGCCGCTGACCGCGGCGCTGGTGCTCGGCGCGGTGATCGCCCCGCCGGACGCGGTGGCCGCCACCGCCATCGCCCGCCGGCTCGGCCTGCCGCACCGGATCACCACGATCCTCCAGGGCGAGTCCCTGGTGAACGACGCCACCGCGATCACCGCGTACAAGGTCGCCCTCGCGGCGGCCGTCGGCGAGGGCATCAGCTGGGCGGGCGGCCTCGGGGAGTTCGCCCTGGCGGCGATCGGCGGCATCAGCGTCGGCCTGGTCCTCATGGTGCCGATCCACTGGCTCCGCTGCCGGCTCGGCGAGGCCCTGCTCCAGAACACCCTGTCCCTCCTCATCCCCTTCGTCGCCTACGCGGCGGCCGAGGAGGTCGGCGCCTCCGGGGTCCTCGCGGTCGTCGTGGTCGGCCTCTTCCTCGGCCACCGGGCGTACCAGGTCGACTTCGCGACCCGGCTCCAGGAGGAGGCCGTCTGGAAGATGGTCGCCTTCGTACTGGAGTCCGCCGTCTTCGCCCTGATCGGCCTCCAGCTGCCGTACGTCGTCCAGGGCCTCGGGCAGTACGGCATCGGCGAGGCGGCCTGGTACGCGGTCGGGGTGTTCGTGGCCGTGGTCGTCGTCCGGTTCGTCTGGGTCTACCCGGCGACCTTCCTGCCCCGGTGGCTCTCGAACCGCGTCCGGGAGCGGGAGCCGGAGGTGGACTGGAAGGCGCCGCTCGTGGTCGGCTGGGCCGGCATGCGCGGGGTGGTCTCCCTCGCCATCGCGTTCTCCATCCCCGTCGTCACCGACGGCGTGGAGTTCCCCGCCCGCAACCTCGTCCTCTTCCTCACCTTCACCACCGTCATCGGCACCCTGGTGGTGCAGGGCCTCACCCTGCCGCCCCTCATCCGGCTCCTGAAGCTCCCCGGACGGGACACGTACACCGAGACGCTGGCCGAGGCGCAGGCCCAGAGCGAGGCCTCCCGGGCCGCCGAGGAGCGCCTCGACGAGCTGCTGGAGGACGAGCGCAACGCCCTGCCGAAGCCCCTCGCCGACCGACTGCGCACCGTCCTCGAACGGCGCCGCAACTCCGTGTGGGAGCGGCTCGGCGCCGTCAACGAGGTCACCGGAGAGAACGCCGACGACACCTACCGGCGGCTCTCGCGCGAGATGATCGACGCCGAGCGTGAGGTCTTCGTACAGCTGCGCGACGCACGCCGCATCGACGACGAGATGATGCGGACCCTGCTCCGCCGCCTCGACCTGGAGGAGGCGGCCGCCTACCGGGAGACGGACTAGCCGGACCCACCCGGCCGACCCCGACCCCGGTCCGACCTCGACCCGGCTCTGTCCTGCCCTGCCCTGCCCGGTCCTGCCCGGGCACCCGCCCTCAGGGCGCGCCCGTGACCACCGCGGCGAGCCGGGTGCCCGCGGGGAACGCGCCCTCTTCCGCGAGCGTCACGAGGCCGTACAGCATTTTGGCCACATACAGCCGCTCGACGGCGAGTCCGTGCCGCGCCTCGAAGTCCTGTGCGAACGCCTCCAGGGCGGGGGACGTGCGCGCGTAGCCCCCGCAGTGGAAGCGCTCGTCGAGGGACCAGTCGCCGCGGGGGCCGCCGAACGCCGCCCGCTGGAGGGCGTCGACCTCGCCGCCCAGGAAGCCGCCCTTCAGGACCGGGACGCCCAGCGCCCGCTGCCCCGGGTCGAGCCCGGCCGCGAGCCCGGCCAGGGTGCCGCCCGTGCCGCAGGCGACCGCGACCGCGTCCACCGCCCCGGAGAGCTCCCGCCCGAGCGCCTCGCACCCCTGGACGGCCAGCGCGTTGCTGCCGCCCTCCGGGACCACGTACGCGCCCGCGGGGGCACGCTCCAGGAGCGCCGCGAGGGTCGCCGGGTCGTTCTTCGCGCGGTACGTGGACCGGTCCACGAACTCCAGCCGCATCCCGTCCGCCGCGCACCGCGCGAGGGACGGGTTGAGCGGGCGCCCGGCCAGCTCGTCGCCGCGCACGACGCCGACCGTGGGGAAGCCGAGCAGCCGGCCGGCGGCGGCCGTCGCCCGCAGGTGGTTGGAGTACGCGCCGCCGAAGGTCAGCACGGGCCGCCCGTCCGCCGCGCGCAGGTTGAGCGCGAGCTTGCGCCACTTGTTGCCCGGCAGGTCGGGGTGGATCAGGTCGTCGCGCTTGAGCAGCAGCGTCACCCCGTGCCGGGCGAAGCGCTCGTCCTCCACCGGCTCCAGGGGCGAGGGGAGCCGGGGCCGCAGGCGGGAGAGGTCGAACGCGTTCACCCGGCCATTCTCGCCGCCCCCTGCGGGGTCAGCGCAGCAGGTCGGCGATCCGCTCCCGCATCGAGGCCATCGTGAAGCCGCGCGGGTCGACCTTCCCCGGCTGCCACTCCAGGTGCCCGATGACCGAGCGGTGCGTCCAGCCGTGCGCCCGGCACACGGCCGCCGCCGCCTTGGCGATGGCCTCCAGCTGGACCTTCGGCCACGGGTCCACGCCGTCCCCGAGGTTCTCGCACTCGAAGCCGTAGAAGTGGCGGTTGCCGTCCGTGGTGGCCTCGTCGTCCGGGGGCAGCCGCCGCTCCGCGATGACCGCCCGGAGCACCTCGTCGTCGCCGAGCCCGGCGTGGTTGGCGCGCCCGTAGCCGACGAGGTGGACCGTGCCGTCCTTGGCGATGACGCCGTGGCAGAGCGGTCCCGGCAGGGCCTGGTGGCCGTCCCGGCAGATCCGTACGGTCGCGGCGGTGCCCCGGGTCACGGTGTGGTGGATCATCACGCCGTGCACCGGGCCCCAGGGGCCCTTGTGGTTGCGGTTGTGGGTGGACCAGTCGCCGACCTGGACGACCGTCAGGCCCTCGTGGCGCAGCGCGCCGAGGAACCTGTTCGCGGTCATGGGTGAGGCCATGACGGACTCCCTTCGGGGGACGGGTGAACTTCCGGAATACCGGACTCCGCCACTCCGTGGCCACCCCGTTCGGGCCGTGTGCGAGCCGATCCGGACAGTGCGTCAGGAGGCCCGTGGGGCTCCGCTGTTCGGATGGAAATCACGTGACATGCCCCGAAGATCGTCGAACAGTCCCACCCGAATGTGTAATGGCGCCGACACGCTCCGTGCTGAAAGGCTTCGTCTCGCAACTCAGTCATACGAGAGGGAGTTCCATGTCCGTTGGTTCGGTTGGCGACGACGTCCGCGCGGAGCAGCAGGCGCCGCAGCAGAGTCTCGGCACCGCCGCCGCGCGGAACCTCGCCACGACCACCAAGTCGGCCCCGCAGATGCAGGAGATCACCTCCCGGTGGCTCCTGCGCGCGCTGCCGTGGGTCCAGGTGCAGGGCGGCACGTACCGGGTGAACCGGAGGCTCAGCTACTCCGTGGGTGACGGCCGCGTCACCTTCGTCCAGACCGGAGAGCGCGTCGCGGTCATCCCCGCCGAACTCGGCGAACTCCCGGCCCTGCGCGGCTACGAGGACGAGGCAGCCCTCACCGAACTGGCGGCCCGCTGCACCCAGCGGGAGTACGCGGCGGGCGAGGTCATCGCCACCGCCGGCGCCCCCACCGACCGCGTGCACCTCCTCGCGCACGGCCGGATCGAGCAGATCGGCGAGGGGCCGTACGGCGACGAGGCCGTCCTCGGCGTCCTCGCCGACGGCGCCTACCTCGGCGAGGCCTCGCTGATCGACGAGGACGCCACCTGGGAGTGGACCGCCCGCGCCGCCACGGCCTGCACGGTCCTCGAACTCACCCGGGACGACGTGCGCAACCTCGCCGACCGCGCCGTCTCCCTCGCCGCGCACCTCGCGACCGTCGCCGCCCTGCCCGACCAGCGCACCAACACCTACGGCGAGGCGGCCATCGACCTCTCCGCCGGCCACGTCGGCGAGGCCGTCGTCCCGCACACGTACGTCGACTACGACGCCTCGCCCCGCGAGTACGAACTGAGCGTCGCCCAGACCGTGCTGAAGGTCCACAGCCGCGTCGCCGACCTGTACAACCAGCCGATGAACCAGACCGAGCAGCAGTTGCGGCTCACGGTCGAGGCGCTCCGCGAGCGCCAGGAGTACGAGCTCGTCAACCACAAGGAGTTCGGCCTCCTCTCCAACTGCGACTACGAGCAGCGGATCCAGCCGCACGACGGAGTCCCCAGCCCCGACGACATGGACGAGCTGCTCTCCCGCCGCCGGGGCTCCAAGCTCTTCCTCGCCCACCCGCGCGCCATCGCCGCCTTCGGCCGCGAGCTCAACAAGCGCGGCCTGGTGCCGGAGACCATCGACGTCAACGGCAACCGGATCCCGACCTGGCGCGGCGTCCCGATCTACCCGTGCAACAAGATCCCGGTGTCCGACGCCCGCACCACCTCGATCATCTGCATGCGTACGGGCGAGGCCGACCAGGGCGTGATCGGTCTGCACCAGACCGGCCTCCCCGACGAGATCGAGCCCAGCCTGTCCGTCCGCTTCATGGGCATCGACGAGCAGGCGATCATCTCGTACCTGGTAACGGCCTACTACTCGGCCGCGGTCCTCGTCCCGGACGCGCTCGGCGTCCTGGAGAACGTCGAGGTCAGCCGCTGGCGGTGAGCCGGCGACGCCCGGGGGCGGGGACCGAACCCTCCCGCCCCCGGGCGTTCCGGGCCCGCCGCCGCGAAGGATGCGAAGGAGGAGACCGTGACCATGACCAGCGCGGATGCCGTCACCGACGGTCAGGGGGCCGTGCGGCTCCTGGACCAGACGCGTACCGCTGTCCATCCCCAACTGCGCTCGACCGTCGAGTCCCTGCCGGGGTCCATACGGCGGGTGGCGATGTACCACTTCGGCTGGGAGCGGGCCGACGGCACCCCGGACGCGGGGCAGGCGGGCAAGGCGATCAGGCCCGCGCTCGTCCTCGCCGCGGCGCGCGCCCTCGGCGCCGAGACGGCCCAGGCCGTGAAGGCCGCGGCCGCGGTGGAGCTCGCGCACAACTTCACCCTGCTCCACGACGACATCGTCGACGAGGACCCCACCCGCAGGCACCGGCCCACCGCGTGGACCGTCTTCGGGATCCCGGACGCCCTCATGGCCGGGGACGCGATGAGCGCGCTGGCCCTGCGGCTGCTCGCCGAGGACCCGCACCCCGCCTCCGCGGCCGCGTCCGCGCGGCTCGCCGCCTGCATCATCGAACTCTGCGCCGGCCAGCAGGCGGACTGCGCCTTCGAGCAGCGCGGCCCCCGCGAGGTCTCCCTCGACGAGTGCCTGGCCATGGCCACCGCCAAGACCGGTGCCCTGCTCGGCTGCTCCTGCGCCCTCGGCGCGCTCTACGCGGGCGCGGGCGAGGAGGAGGTCGCGGCGATGGACGCCTTCGGCCGGGAGGCCGGGCTCGCCTTCCAGCTGATCGACGACCTCATCGGCATCTGGGGCGACCCGGACCGCACGGGCAAGCCGGCCGGCGCCGACCTCGCCGCCCACAAGAAGTCGCTTCCCGTGGTGGCGGCGCTGACTTCGGGCACCCCGGCCGGGGACGAGCTGGCCGAGCTCTACTCCCGTCCGACCCTGGACGCGGCGGCGGTACGGGCCGCGGCGGACGCGGTGGAGCGGGCCGGCGGGCGCGACTGGGCGCAGGCCCAGGCGGCCGAGCGGATGGGCCGCGCGGTCGAGTACCTGGCCCAGGCGGTGCCGGACCTGGCGGCCGCCGGGGACCTGCTCGCCCTCGCGGAGTTCGTCACGCGGCGCACGCGCTGATCCCGGGCGCGGCCGGTCAGGCCGCGGGGACGATCCGGGTGACCACGGTCTCGATCAGGTCGTCCAGGTCCCGGTCGCCGTGGAGTTCGGGGACCGTGAAGTGGTCGAGCAGCAGCCCGGTGAGCGCGAAGTAGAGCAGCCGGACCGTGTCCGCGTCCCCGGGCATCCCGGCGGCGAGGTGCCCGCGGATGTTCTCGTCGAGGTCGGAGCGGAGCACCTTGGTGAGTTGGGTCCGCAGCTCGGGGCGGCGGACGGCTTCGAGCCGGAGCTCGAAGAGCCCGAGGTAGCAGGTGCGCTCGGCGGCGAGGCGCCGGGCGATCCAGCGCATCAGTTCGAGCACCAGTTCCCGGCTGGGCGCGGGCCGCATGGCGGCCTCGGCGTCGCCCGGGGCCGGGGTCAGTCGGACGAAGATCCGGTCGCCGACCTGGGAGAGCAGCTGGTCCCGGTCGGGGAAGTAGTTGGACGAGGTGCCCGTGGGGACCCCCGCCCGGGCGTCGACCGCCCGGAAGGTCAGCCCGCGGGCACCTTCGTCCGCCAGCACCTCGATCGCGGCGTCGAGCAGTGCCGTACGGCGTTCCGGGTTTCTCGCCACGTCGGGCTCCCTCGTGTCCTGAATGCGTTCTCTTCGAAAATAGGCCTTGCGCAACCACTACAGGTGAAGCACTATAACTGTCGTGGTTGCAGACGCGGCCACGTCATCCACCCGAAGAGGACCGGTTTGCGCAAGCTCACGTACTACATCGCCTGCACCATCGACGGCTTCATCGGCGACCCCGAGGGCGACGCCACGTCGATGTACAAGTTCACCGAGGGCCCGTACATGCAGTGGATGGGCACCGAGTACCCCGAGACCATCCCGACGCAGGGGCGCGAGATGCTCGGGATCGACAGTGAGAACAGGCACTTCGACACCATCGTGCAGGGCAGGGCGTCGTACCAGCTCGCCCTGGACATCGGCGTCACCAGCCCGTACAGCCACCTGCGCGAGTTCGTCGCCACCCGCTCGCTGACCGAGACGCCCCACCCCGACGTCGAGCTGATCGCCGACGACCTCGTCGGCCGCGTCCGCGAGCTCAAGGCCGAGGACAGCCCCCTGGGCATCTACCTCTGCGGCGGCTCCACCATCGCCGGCGAGCTCATCGAGGAGATCGACGAACTGGTCATCAAGACGTACCCGCAGGTCTACGGCAGCGGCATGCCGATGTTCGGCGCCGGCTTCGAGCCCCGCGACTTCGAACTCGGCGACGTCCGCGCCTTCGAGAACGGCGTGCTCGTCCGTACGTACACCAGGAAGCGCTGACGGCGGGAAGCGCTCCGGCGCGGGGCGACCTACCCTGGAGGCATGGGTGACGAGGTGCCTCGCACGACGCGGGACCCCCGGTCCGAGCCGAAGTGCCCGGCCTGCGGTCGGACGCGTGCCGTCATGGCCACCCGGCACAAGGTCCTCGGGGCCTGGGTGCCGGAATGGGAAGTGCAGCCCTGCCGCAACCCCGACTGCGTGCTGTACGAGGGTGCGGAAGCCGCGAGCACGCACGTGACCGGCAAGAACGGCGAGATCGGGAGAAGTCCGGCCACCGGGTGACCGGACGCGCGCCGGAGCCGGTCGGACAGCTACAGTCCGCGCATGTCATCGGAGTCGACAGAAGTCTGGACCGGCTGGTACCGGGACCGCAGCGGCGCGGAAGCGATCGTCATCACGGCCGACGGGCGGCACGTCGCCACCCGGATCAGGGGGGTCGAGTACACCGGCGAGAGCTTCGCCGTGCTGAGCGCCGCCGGCGAGGGCGCGGCCGGCCGGAGCGGGCACGCCCTCACCGGGTGCGTCCTGGAGTGGGACCTTCCGCTCCCCGTCCTCCTGGACGGCGCCACCCAGCAGGCCACCCTCGCCTGCCTCCTGACGCTCGGTGAGCGCGCGGACCTCAGCCTGACGCTGCACTACGGTGGAGCCGCCTTCGAGGCGTGCGTCGCCGGAGGCGACTTCGACGGGGCGCTCGACCGGGTCAAGCGCCAGCTGCCGCCCGGTGCGGACTTCGGCCGCCGGCTCCTCCAGACGGCCTGACGGCGCCGGTACACGGCGGAAGAACGGACGGAACGGCGGCGCCCCCT